>DAORIL010000027.1:0-21885 GCA_035438525.1 Pyrinomonadaceae bacterium | reverse complement strand
GCTTTTTTGTTTAATGTTATTGAAACTCAATAAAAAAGGTTGAAAAAATGTTTGAGATACGATAGTTTTGAAATAGGAGTGTTATTAACGAGAAAATAAAGGTCAATCTTATCTCGAAAATTCACTACTTGTAAGGTTATAACAAATTCTAAAATTGGTTCAGCAGATAAAGAAAGTCTAAAAAATTATTGAGTTTCAATAATTAGGTTTTCAGAATCAATATGAAAGGAACTCTTACAAACGACTTTGAAAAAGAAAGTCTGGTAACGAAATAAACTCTTTTGCTTCCCCCAAGCCACAAGTTGTTTCTGCTTCAGATCGGTAAATCAATTTAGTTAAGAAAAGAAAGAAAGGAAATATATGCGAAACAAAAAATATATCCTGCATATTTTTGTGCTGATGCTGGCATTAGTTCAAATAAGTTTTGGACAAACGGCTGCCGGAACAGTCATCAATAATAAGGCGAAATTAGATTATGTAGATCAGCGTGGGGAAAACGTCGAAGGTGAAACCAATGAGTTTAAGATTACCGTTTCTCCAATTTCGATAATCCGGGTTACTCCTGATTCGCCGCCAATAGAAACAATTCCGCCAAATGGGATCGGAACTGCTTCTTTTGAGATCTGCAATGACGGAAATAATCAATTAAATTCCGTTATTTCAAAAGTGATCTCCGGCAATCCGGGATTAACAGTTTCGCGTGTTTATCTTGACGTTGATAACAATGGAAGCTATTCGCCCGGAGATTTGACCATTACAATCGGGCAAACAGCACTTCCGCCGATTAACCAGGGAAAATGCGTTTCCGTTTTAGTTGATTATCAAACTTCAACAATCACGGCAGGCACTCAGATTCCTTTAACTCTGACAGCTTCAACGACAAATCAAAATTCAAACGGTAGTGATTCCGGCAATCATACTTACATTTTAAATCGCGGTGCGCTGCTTAACTACAAAAAGACGGTCAATGGACAGGAAAGAGTTCAGGTAAAAATTGGCGACATTTTGAATTATCAACTTGCCTTAACCAACAATGGCGATGCCGATGCCAATAATTTGCTTATTTCCGATTTGATCCAGGCTGGAAGTTTTGTTCCCGGCAGTTTGAAAATAAATAAGATTGCCAAAACGGACAATGTTGATACAGACGAAGCCGAATTTATTGTTAATAAAGTTTATGCTCGGCTTAGTTCTCTCAAAAAAGGTGAAACAGCTTATATCGAATTTCAGGTAACGGTTAGCAATTTACCGAACGGGACTTCGATCATAAATGTCGGACAAGCACAATCGCCAAGCATTCCCAATCTGCCTGATTCAAATCCAACCATTGCGGTCGTTGATCCGAAAGGTCTGGTTTTTGATGGCGAAACCGGAATAAACGCTCCAATCGCCGGAGCCGCGATCAGTCTCAATGATTCAAATAATTCTCCTCTAAATTTGAATGGAATACCATCGTTTTTAACCAATCCAAATAACTCAAATCCTTTTACAACTTTATCAAATGGAAATTACAGCTTTGGCTTGCCCTGTAATTCCGCTAATTACTTCCTGAACGTGACAGCAGCCGGTTTTGTAAATCGCCGGATACAGGTTGCCGTTAATCCTATTTCAACTTCTCCATGTGTAGTTAATTTGAGGCTAACTGCACTCGACGGGCTTCCGTTAGCTGAACTTGCAGGTTCTTTAACCGGAAGCTCCGTCAATCTTTCCAATATGGCTGGTCTGTTCGCATATGTCCCGATGTTTCGTTCCGGGGCTATCGCGGTAGAAAAATCTGTTGATACACCGATGGCACAGACCGGGGATATTTTGAATTACAAGGTTGATTTCAAGAATACTTCTAATGCCGGAGTTTCCAATGTTTATCTGAGTGATACTCTGCCTCGCGGGTTCTATGTAGCTGAAAATTCAGTTGAGATTCTGCGGAACGGTTCGCGCACACAGCTTGCTTACCAAATTTTGAGCGGAAATATTCTGACTGCTCAAATCGGCAGTTTGGCAGCGCACGAAAGTGTTTCGGTTTATTACAAAGTTCGGATTGGTGCTGATGCCGCGAAAGGCAAAAATACCAATGTTGTTATTGCCACCGATGATAATAAAAAACCGATTTCAACGCCCGGACAAGCAAGCGTGGAAGTTTATCCGGGTCTTGATTCCGAGCGTCAAACCTTAGTCGGTCGGGTTTTTGTTGATCGCAACGGCGACGGCATCTATAACCTCCGCGACGGCGATTTGCCTCTTTCAAATGTTCAGGTTGTAACCTCAACCGGGCGGGCGGCTCTGACCGATTCGGAAGGTAAATATTCCATTCCGACTTATTCAGCCGGTAAAACGTCAGTTGCAATTATCCGCAACACGATCCCAACCGGATTACTTCCGAAATATCACAATTCACAGGATGGCGATTGGTCGCAATTGGTTCACAGTCCTTTGAATGTCGGAATGATCCAGACCGCAAACTTTCCGCTCGTTGAAGTTTCTTCAAAGGATCCTGCTTCACCTACCACCAACACTACTTCGGAAATTGAAGCCAAAGGCAATTATCTGGCTGAAATAATCAGAGTTAAAGCGGTTAATCCGCTGGATAATACCGAAGCCGGACGAATCGTAATTAATGCCAATGAATCGGACAAAACGGCGGTAACAGGAAAGTCGGTTATTAATGCCGGTGTTCAGACTCGCATTGGAAATTCCATTACGTTCTTTGTCAACGGCATTGAAATCCCAGCAACTTTGATCGGTGAAAAAGTCATTGATAACAAAACCGGAATGATGATGTTGGTTTATTACAACCTTCAACTTAAAACCGGCTTAAATATGCTTGAAGCCGTCATTAGTGATGGAAACGGTGTCGAAATCGGCAAAATCAGCAAAGAATTACTCAAAGGCGGGAAAGCCGTCCGCTATGAAATAATTCCCGAAAAAAGCCGTCTCGATGCCGGTGGACGCGATAAAACGTCAATTTCCGTTAAAGCCTTCGATAAGAATAATTTACCTGCCGAAGATTCCGAAGTGATGCTTTCCGCGACAAACGGATCTCTGACCAGAGAAAAAGCAAATTCCGAACCCGTATCGGTTGATGATTTGATTAAACCTTCTTCAAGTCCATTGGTGGTAAAACAAAATGAAGTTGTCAAAATCTTTGATGGTGTCGGAACCGTTCAGCTAACTTCTGGACCGAAAACAGCAACTGCTAATCTCTATCTGACGCAGGGCTTTAATGTCGCCACGACCGAAACAGCCATTGCCGAATCACGAGTTGATTTTACCGAACCGGCTCCCATTCCAACCATTGTGGGTTTTGGGGAATTTTATTGGGGTGAAGCCAATCCGGGAATTCTGCAAGCCGGAAAGGATAAAACTTTCTTTTCGGGTCGAGCTTCTTTGTGGGGTCGTGTGCCTTTATTCAGAGGTGTTTTAACAGGTGCTTATCAATCAAATCTTCCGCTTAACCGCGATGAAACTTTTGATAGAAACTTAGTCGGTCGCTTCAATTTCAATAATCCGAATTTCGACGAAACATATTCCATCTTTGGAGATTCGTCACAAAGATATTTCTTAGCTCCATCGAATACAAAGGGATTTGCCCGGTGGGAAAAAGATTTGAATTTCGTCCAGTTTGGCGATTTTAATGCCCGACAACGTGCCAATAATAATTCGCTCTTTTCAGGAAATACCGGAATGTTCCGTTTGACCGATCAAAAGGCGACTGAAATTTCAACGGGTCCCAAACTTGCCGCCTATAACAGAAATTTAACGGGTTTGCAGGTTCATCTTGAGGATAACAAAGGCAATTTGTTCGAGCTTTCGGGCGCACGTCCTGATACGGCTTTTGGGCGGGATATTTTCAATCCAAGCGGTTTGTCACGAATCAGACTTTCGGCTTCAGATGTCCTTTACGGCTCGGAAACCGTAACGGTTGAAACACGCGATAGACGCACACCCGAAATGGTGGTCAAGCGGGAAACTCTTCTCAGAGATCAGGATTATGAAATTGATTATCTTTCGGGCGTAATCTTCATTAAGTCCAATCTGCTGCTTTTTGATGCGGAATTAAATCCAAATCAGCTAGTTATCAGCTACGAACATCGGGGGGACAAAACATCAACCGTCATCCTCGGTCGGGGTGAAAAGACCTTTCAAAACGGAAATTACCGGATCGGCGGCACTTTCAATTACACGGCTCAGGCAGGCACAAATGCTTACACGCTCGGCGGTCTTGATTTCAAAGCAAAATTGCCGAATGGGTTATTAGAGTTTGAAGTCGCCCGTTCATCGGGAACCGCGCTCGGGTTTGGTAATACTTTCAGTAATGTTGATTCCGATGGGTTTGCCTTCTTAGCAAATTACTCGCAGAAATTCCGCCGAATTCGCACGAATGTCAATTTTGTGTCGAGTCAGAACGGTTTTAATAATCCGTTCGGTTCGATTGTTCAGCGTGGTTCAACCCGTTTACTTGGACAAGTTGAGTTTGACGCAACCTCTCAGGATGCAATCCGGGTGCAGGGAAGTCTTGACCGCACTGAAACGGAGAATTTCAGTAATGACCGTCAAAGTCTTGGAGTGATGTGGAAACGCTCCTGGAATGACAAACTGTCAACCATTTTGGGTTATGATTTCCGTCATTTTTCTGATGACTCAGGGCAGTTTGGCGGGGAAAACCGCAACAGTCATTTAATCACCGCCGGCGTAAATTGGAATCCGACGAAAAAGCTCTCTCTTTCGCTCGTCCGCGAACAAAATTTAACCAATGAAAACGATCCGGCTTATCCGAATAATACTTTACTTCAGGCAGAGTATCGGATTAACCAATGGAGCAAATTCTTTGCGGTAAATCGCTTTGGGGGCGCGATCAATCCGATTGGTGATTCCAGCCAAATCGTTGCTTATCAATCCAAACGCGAATTCACGAGCGGCTTTGAAACCAAGTTCAAGCAAGGCACATCGCTGATGTCGGCGTATCGTTCGGAAGATGGCTTAAACGGTCAGGAATCCTTCGCCATTACAGGTTTACAGCAAAAATTCAATTGGCGAAAAAATTGGTCAACGGATTTGGGTTATCAATTCGCTTGGAAGCTGGCGGGTGAATCTCTTGTCACCAAACAGAACACTTATCACAACGCTTTCGCCGGAGTAACCTACGCCCGCGAAAATGGTTTTTCGGCAAATGCCCGATATGAGTTTCGCAGCCGTCTTGGAAAGGCTAACCTTTTCTCAACGGGCATTGCCGGAAAGCTGAATCAGAACTGGACAATGCTGGGTAAATTCAGTTTTGCTCAAGCCGATCAGACCTTCGATCAATCGTTCCGTAAATCTTCATATGGACAGATCGGCGGCGCACTTCGTCCGAAAGGAACTGATAGATATGGTGTTTTATTCCAATATCAATTCCGGGATTATGCCTATCGGACAGAAAACGGTTTCCAAGCCAAAGCCGATCTCCGGCATTACTTCACTGCCGATGCCTTTTATCAACCAAATACAAAATGGAACTTTTTCGCCAAATCGGGCTTGCGGTTCGTTTCGCAGTCCGAAAATGCCAAGGCTTACGCAACGTGGATGAATCTGCTCCAGGGTCGGGTTGAATACCGCTTTGACAAATACTTCGATGTTGGCGGCGAAGCTCGTTTTATTCAAGAGTTTAAGACCAATTCAAACCGTTTCGGCGGCGCATTGGAATTGGGTTATTGGGCTACCCCTACTTTCAGGATAGCCGGCGGCTATAACTATCAGCAAAGAACAAATGAATTGTTTTCAACTGATAAAAAACAAGGTTTTTATCTGACCATTACAACCAAATTGGACAGATATTTTGATTGGTTTGGGGCAAAAAAAGCGTCAGGTCAAAAATAATTAATTCAAATATTTAAGGCAAAAACTTATGAATAAAGAAATTTTTCGCAATATTGACCCGAATTTCAAAATGCCGATTTTCGGAACCTTGATTGTTGGAGATGTAGCTGAAGGTAAGACGACAGTTTTGGCTCATTACCTGAATGATTCCCGTAAAAATCTAAAGGGAAAAATGCTTATTGCTTGTCCAAAAACAAATTCAGAAAATTTAGTAAATAATTCTAAAACAAATAGCCAAAAAGAAATGTTCTTCGAGATTTCTGTCACATCTCCAACGGTTTTAGAACGCCAATTTCACTTTATTTCTGAAGTAAGAAAACTTATTGAAGAGGAACAGGAAGTCGGTGTTATTGCAATTGATGAACCTTCGCTTTTCTTTGACAACAAAGAAGTTTTGAAAGAATTCGTTTGGCTTATGCAAGTAGTTAATAGCAAACGAATTCAACCATTCAATTTGTTATTGATTTGTCAAAGTATAGACAATGCCGAATTACTTTTTGGAAACGATTTTGTTTATGGATTTGTTGAATTTGCCCTTCTGAAAAGTAAACCACATCCATTTTTTGCCCAGAAAGGTATTAATCAGGCAGAAATAAAAAGTTCAACCTTTCTTCGGCTCCAACGGAAATTTCACGATTCTTACGAAGTGCTGCCACTTTTAAGTTTTACCCCTGGACAACCTGAAAAGGAGATTAGGCTTGTTCCTAATACCTTTCCTCAAAAACTATTGGCAATGTTCGGATTTTTAACAAATGTTAATCGGTCATTGCTACATAACCATTATAGACCACAGTTCTAATCAATTTCTTTAGGAGAAAAAATGAAAAAAACTAACAAAACAATTCTTTTTCTGATGATTACTTTTATCGCGGTGCAATTTGCCTTCGGTTCAATGCCGGTTACTCCGCAAGTTGTTGAGATTTTGCAAACTACCGAACAAAAGCAAGAAACAATTTCTTCCGATTTGAAAGGCTATGTGATGCGTAACGGCGAAAAAGTTTTAGCCGAAAACGCTCAACCCGGTGAAGTCATCACTTGGGAAATCACTTTGCGAAACAACATCTCGCAGCCTGTCAACAATATCAGAATTGACGGAAATATTCCCGATCAAACGGTTTTTGTAAAAAATTCTGCCGTCAATGTCGAGTATTCACTCGACCGGCAAACATTTTCACGCAACCCAACGGTTCGTGATGAAAAGGGCAACACGGTTGCCGCACCAAGTTCGCGGATTAAAGCGATCCGTTTCACGGTTTCATTGCAAGGTAGTGAAACTAAAACACTTACATATAAGACAACGGTTAAATAGACGTTGTAAATTTCTTAGGAGATAAAAAAGACAATGCGAAAAACAATGAGAATTTTTGTAAATCTGACATTTACTTTCTTGTTCTGTTTAGCCGTTTCTTCGATTGCATTCGGACAAACGACGGCTGGCGGCACAACCATCAAAAACCAGGCTAATATAAGCTACACAGAGCCGAACGGCGGAAATGTTGACGGAAAAACTCCGCAGTTTGATGTCACGGTTTCAAATGTGGCAGGAATTTCAATTACTCCCGATGGCGGAAGTCTGCCGTCCGCAGTAGTCGGTCAAACGGGTATTATTGCACCTTTTCAGGTCTGTTCGACAGGCAATTTTGCCGAAACGGTGACCTATCCGGCTTCAGGCTCGGCAATTTCGCTTTCAGGAGCTTCGGCAACTGTGACCAGAGCGGTAATTGATGTCAATGGTAACGGCATTATTGATGCCGGCGACATTGATATACATACGAACGGAGCAGCCGTTAATCAAACCTTGACAGTCGGTGCTTGTCAAACAGTTTTAGTTGAAGTTACGGCAAACGCTGTCGGACAAATCAACGTCCGTCTAGGTGATTCCAATGGTGATAATGTGCCTTCAGATGGTAGTGCCGGTTCCTTAACCGCTTCCGGCGGAGTCAATGGAACTGTCGAAGCCAGTGGTGATTATGGCGTGACAGGCGGAACAGGTATTCCGGTAGTTTCCGCTCCGGGCGTGGTGAACGGACCGTTTAACAATGCAGCCGCAGTCGGACCAACCTCGAATAACGACGATTTCCAGGAAATGACTACGACCACAGGAAATAATGTTCCTGCCGGTCAGCCAACTACAGCAGCGGCAACTATTGTTTTCCAGAATACCTTGCAAAACCAAGGTGGTGTAGCTGATATTTTCTCGATTTCGGCTCCGACCGTTCCAACTGGCTTTACGGTTGAAGTTTCTCCAAACTGCTCAACCTATACAACCGTTTCGGGCGGCGGCAGTGTCGCTTTACCTTCAACAGCATCAGGTGCAACGGCTAATTATTGCGTCAGAGTAACTGCTCCGGCGGGAACTCCGGCAGTTGCCTGGTTTGATACTGTTGTTCGGGCGACAAGTGGAAATAATCCTTCATCGTCGAATGATACGATTGATCGCCTTTACACAGGTTTCATTAATTCAAGCAAAACCGCCACTGTTAATAATACAACTGGTGTTGGCGGAGCTAACGATCCTGTTCCGGGAGCAGTAATTACTTATTCCATTTCTTATCAGAACATCTCCAAAACCTTGGCGGCAACCAACTTCAAAGTCACTGAGGACGGAAATGCTGCGCCGAATAATTGGGGTTCAACCACTACTCAGGTAGTCGGCTCTGCTTCTGATACAAACGGTGGAACAATTGTCGGTGATAGTGCCGGTTCAAATCTTTTGACCGATACGGTTTCTACACTTGCAGCACAAGCGTCTGGAACTTTCACTTTCAAACGTAAAATTAAATAGTAATTAAGTGAGGATGGCATCATCTTGGTGTCATCCTTTTTTTATAACCTTGAGGCATTTTATGAAAAAAATAGTCATTATCTTTTGCTTTTTACTAATGATGTCGGTTTCAGCATTCGCTCAAACAATAAATTGGACATCAATCCATCCGAGAGCATTGACTCAAGGAACGAATACATATTCGGGTGGTTTTAACTCAGGTGAGATTACCGTTGCTCAATCGGCTCAAAGCTGCTCATCACAGGCAGAACCGCAGGGACCGTGTGATTCAGGGGATACATCCTACAGTTTTGCTGATTGGCACACCGATTATAGCTATAGTGTCATTTTTTATGATGTGAATGGGAATATGATTCCTGTCACTTTAACAATTACTAATCTTCCCTATATTGATTGCGGTCCCGGTCATCCCGAAGCCATAGGTTATCAAAAATATTCGTGGACAACTGCACCGGGAAGTAATCCAATTGCCTACGTTCAGGAAATTGTTGATATAAATCATCTGACAATTTACAGTGCCGGAAATACCGAGTGCTACTACAACACATCATATACGCCGGGAACGCCGGGTTATCCTTTGGGTTCTCCATTTAGCGGTGTATTGTTAGGTCCTTTAAACAATCCTTTGGCAATTGGACTAACATCAAATAATGATGATTACACTAATAAATCGTTAATCGGCAATATTGTTGGAACAACTACAACAACTTCGCAAATAATCAGTTTTCAAAACACTGTCAGAAATAAAGATACAATTTCAGACAGTGCGGTTATTACGGCTCCAAACGTTCCGTCCGGTTTTGTGGTCGAAGCAAGTCCAAACTGTTCCGCTTATACAACAATTTCATCCGGCGGTAGCATCACTGTTTCAGGAATACCGGGAAGCTCGAATGCCACTTTTTGTGTTCGTATCACGGCTCCAAGTGGAATTGCCACATTTACGCCTTTCTCGACGCTTTTGAGGGCTACGTCGGTCAATGATCCTATTAAATCAAATGATACGATTGACCGCATTTACACAGGCTTTGTAAGCTCAACCAAAACAGCCACGATCATTAATTCGACCGGGATTGGCGGAACGGGTGATGCAGTTCCCGGCGCACAAATCCGGTATTCGATAAATTACTTAAATATTGCGAATGCGCCTGCCGGTTCAGGCAATTACGATTTAACCGCAACCAATTTTATAATCACTGAAAATGGAAATCTTGCACCCAATAATTGGGGAACATTTACAAACCATTTAGCGGGAAGTGCAACTGATACCAAAGGTGGGTCAATCAGTGGTGACGTTGCCGGATCAAATATTCTAACAGATACGATTCCATCACTAGGACCGGGAACTGGCGGAACATTTTCGTTCAGTAGAATTATTAAATAAAAATGATTTGAAATAGAAAAGAAAAAGGGAGCTAGCGACTCCCTTTTTTTATTTGTTTTGAAATAATTGTTTTCTTATTTTCTATCCCAAATTGAGGAAGTAATTTCAGAATTGACATACTTTTCTTTTTCTAAAATACGCTGCAAGATAGATAGATTTTTAGACAATGTTTCGGATCTGTTGCTTTGATGATGAAGGTCGCCTTCAACAGTAAGTTTATCTAAAGCTGAAAATAGCGAGGTTTTTAGATTGGTTGGCAATATTAACGCCGCAATTAAATCACACTTTTCTTCCAATGCCGCAGATTCAGGTTCATTTTTTAAGATTATATGGACTATTTCATGTGCGATTACTCCGGCTAATTCCTCTTCAGATAAAAGCTCTAATGATTTAGTTGAAAAAGCTATAACCTCAAAGTTAAGTTTGCCTACGTCCTGAATACCAACATAAGGTTTATTAAATTCAAAGACCACAAATGGGAAGTCTATATCCCATTTATATTTCGTTCGCAGCCATTGCATAGAATTCCTGATTTTTTCATTAGCTGCCGGCAGAGATACCAAGCGTTTTGAAATAGCCGGTAATAACTTATCAGGAGTAATCTTATTAAAGGTTTTAATGGATTTCCCAATTTGCTGAAGATCTTCATCATAATAAGCAATGACATCTTTGGTATTTGATTCAAGCTGCTTTTTTGCTATTAAGTTATCATCGGTTAGATTTGTTATTTTGTATGGGCGGCTTCTATTTTGCTCACCCCAGATTTTTGAATACGTCTTAATTGAGACATCCGCCGGTCCTTCAGATTCTTTCTGAAAAGAAATGGCGTGTAATGAATTGGCTAAGTCAACAAATTCCGAGAGCTGTAAATCAAAAACATAACCGTTATTACCATTATCTTGCATGACCATACCCGGCAAACCAAGGTTATTCCATCCCATCCAACCAGATTTCGATCCCTTTTTAGTTGAAATAATTTCTACATAACCTGATGAAGATTCAAATTGATTTGCTAAATCCACATCTTTTAGATCATCAATTCTGTTAGTAATTATTAAGAGCGATTGTCTGACTCGCTTTTGATCACGGAAGATTTTTTCAGCCGAAATAAGTGCAGCATTAAAGTTTTCAACATTGATTGAACTTTTTTTGAAATCAATCATCCGCTCGACATCCTCCGGCTCCAGATTTTCAGTTGAAATAACAAAATTAATCTTTCCGGCATCTCTTAAATTATTTAAATTCGTTCTCAAATATTCACCAAGTTTGTTTAAACTGCGGCATTCCTTTTTAGTTCTGCAAGGAACAAAATCAAAGATAACTACCAGAGATAATTTATCTTCAGTAGGTTTGGTTAAAACAAAATCAGTGATTTCTTTCTTATTTTCAAATACCCGGATTGGGGCAGTAGGATCTTTTGGATAAGGAAAATTAACTTGAACTAATTCGGTGTTGATTTTAATTACCTCATCTTCTTTAGGGGTTAGTTCCTGGGCGAAATTAGTGATTACCAGGAAAATGATTAAAAGTAATCCAGAAAGGATATAAAAAATATCTTTAAGGTTGGCAAAGTTAAATTGATTATGGAAAAAGGTGGTTTTGACTGGAAAAACTAAAGCATTTTTCAATAAAGATCTGACGTTATTCATTTTTGGCTCCTGTGTCGCTAAAACCATTCCCGGATACTTTTGGTAGCCTTCTTTGCCCTTTTAAGAAGAAAAGTAAAAGAAATGGTATTTCTGTCCGCGCAGGCTAAGGACTATTCCTGCACTCAGTAGGCGATTGATTTAATAAAAAGAACTTAGATAGTTCTTATCTACATCTATAATTTTAAAAGAAAACCTTCTATTTGAAACATAAATCTCTACAAACAAAAGATTTACTTAATACCAATTCTTTTCCCAATAGCAGAATTTTTTTAGCTTTAAAATCAATTTGAAGTTGGGGGAACCTTTCAATCTAACTATTTTTAACAGTTAAACAGTTTTATCGTAACTCAATAATTTGTTTATTGTAAATAAATATTTAATAGATATTTATTGAAATTCCATAAATATTTTAGATTATTAGAAAAAAGCAGAATTTGGCTTAGGAAATGAAATTGATGAATCTGAACTAAATGAGAGGGATAAAACTACCCTACTTATTGTTTATGATAGGAATAAATTAACTAATAGGCGATGGGAATTTGATTAATGTTGGTGTAATTGGGAGATAAATATTGTTGCTTCATCTGCCACGCGCCGTCGCTGACGACGTTGGCAAGTTGAATCGTGCCGCGCCCGAATTTAAAATTGATCTTATCAACTGCCAAGTTAATCCGGTGGAGCTTTTCGTATCGTTCGTCATCGAAAAGTCTTTTGGTCATTTTCTCGACCGGAATAAGTCCGCCCAAAAGAATTCCGGCACGTTTGTATTCGATTCCTTCTTTGTATATGACCTGCAAAACTTTCATCACCCATTCCTGAATTTCCTCCTGGTAATGTGAGTGAAAAGCGGATTTATAAATCATGCTTTTAGAGTAACGCCAGGGAACCGGGCGAAATCTATCAGTGCTGATCTGCACCGTCACACTTTTAGCCGCTAAGTTTTGCCGCCGCATCCGGGAGCAAGCCTGTGTTAAAAAGTAAATCAGGGAATTTTTGAGTTCAAAAAAGTCATTGACGGGACTGCCGAAGCTCCTTGAACAACCAATGTTTTTTGAGGTTGTGGCGACAGTTTCAAATGGAAAGCAAATTTCGCCTTTTAATTCCATTAAAACTCTTGCACCCATTACGGTTAATAATTTGCGAATTTCATAGTGTTTGGCATCACGAAGCTGATAGGCATTATTGATATTGATCTTTTTCAATTTTAGTGCCGAGGCTTTTCCGATTTTCCAAATGTCTTCGCATTTTGTTCTTTTGAGTGCTTCATCAATGTATTTAGAATCATAAAGATTTACCACACCGGCAGCTTTTTTCGATTTGGATAATTTCTGAGCCATTTTTGCATAAACTTTATTAACTCCTGCTCCTAATCGAACCGGAAGTCCGGTCCATCTTTGCATTTCGTCCTGAATATGGTGGAGATAAGAATCAAGATTTCCTTTTGTGACATCAATTTGTAAAAACGCCTCGTCTATTGAATATTCTTCAATGACTGGAGAAAAGTTGTGCAAAAGCTGCATTGCCCGGTCGGAGATCTTGCCATACATCGCATAATTGGAAGAAAACAGCTCGGCATCATAAAATTTGAGGAAATTTTCAACCTTGAAAAGTGGTGTTCCTCTTGTCATACCTAATTCTTTAAGCTCTTTATTTTGAGCAACGACACAGCCGTCATTATTCGACAAAACGACGACATTTCTCTTTCGCAGGTCGGCACGATTGAGCTTTTCGCAATGGGCGTAAAATGATTCAAAATCCAATAATGTAGTAGCGTAAGGCATTTTAGTGTTTGGTGATTGAATAGGTAATCTTGCCAATGATTTCGTGGTCTAAATCCTCGTGAACTTCAATAAATCCGCAGTTTGGATTTGCCGGAACTAAATACAATCTTTTTTCTTCGTCATAATGAAGCTGCCTGATATAGAAGCTATCACCGATGCGGACATAAACAATTTCATTCTGGTGTTTTGGTTTTATCATTCTATCTACTAAAACTTTTGTGCCGAGAAAGATCCCGCGCTCGATCATCGAATCGCTGCCGGCTTCAACCGGGAAGGTTGCTCCGGGATGCTTAATTAAAATGCGGTTCCAATCCGTATCATTTTCAGTATAGTCGTCTGCCGGACTTGGGAAGCCTGTTTTCTTTTTCATAGTTAAAAATTTGTCTTGGCTTTGCAACTAACAGGACAAAGCAAGCCGCAAGGTCAATCTTAAATAAGTTATTGTTTCATCTTTGAAAAATTTATGATATTTTAGTGTTTAAAATCAAGTGTTTATTTTAAGCATTTTGTTTAATTCTTATTTGAAATAGTTGGTCTTATTTGTTGCGTTTAGAGTTATTTATTAATAATCAAAATCCACGAGGAGCAATAATAACGATTACATCCAAGTCATTGTGCTTACCTTTTAAATCATTTTCGATGGCTGTTGGATTACCGATACGTCCTTCAGGATCATAAACAAAACAAACCAACTGCTTGCAGTCGGGATGTATTTTATAGCGAGATATGTCAATAATTAATTGATCTCCAATCTCTTTATGTCCTAACCCTTTGCGGGTCTTTTTTACCTCAACAATTATCGAAAAATCCTTTAATAAAAAATCAACTCGTGCTGATTTTCCTGCGTAACTTGGTGTCCATTCTTCAGGTCTGACATCATCAAAGTCTATCTTTAAAAGAGCATGTAAAAGGTCTTGAACATCATACTCATCTTCAATTTCTAACGTTTTTCTATTTTCATACCGTGAACGTAATTGTTTAGCGACCAAATGAAAATGTTTACATAAATTTTCAATTCGAGCTAAGGCACTCGTTGCATCGGAACTTGGCAAATCCTCCATCCAATAATTTTCAATTTCGTCAACCATTGATAAAAGCATCGCTTTAGCACTTTCTAAACCACGGTGATGGGCTTCTTGGAATTCCTGTCCTGAACCATACAAACTAAAAACCATTGGCGAATAACTAATACCTTGAAATTCCTTAATATGTCGTGAATCAGTTCCAAAAATTTTTTCAATTGCGATTTCAGAATCACGCCTCCATTTTTTAGATTGTTCGCCCTGAGTTCTTGCGGAAGAAATAGTATCTAACTGTTTTTGTATCCGTTCTTTAGCTTCTTCTTTATTCATAAATCAATATATAATTCTTTTGAGTCCTTTCAACCAATCAAGCACTTCTTGTCTTTCTCTGAGATAAAGCCTGTAGGGTATAAGGCGTTTGATATTCTGGTCTTGTAATAAATTTGTTGCAAATGTAGATGTCGTTGTTAATACGCCTTGTGTTGCGTCTGGAGCTGCTAAAACGGTTCCAACCAATTCTCTAACTTCAGCAGCAGTAACCGGACGATTGATCCTATATCTTTTTACCTGGTCAAAAATACGGACAGCACCCAAACCACGTTTTGTAGCTATTATATCTTTTCCTTTATCGTTGCTTCTTGATGTCAGTTCGACTTCATATCCATCTCTGACATAAGCACCAGCTATGAGTTCTTCAAATTTAAAAGGATCAATGTTAAAAATTTCATTCGGATCTTGCTCAAGAATTTTTACAATCGCATCCCAAGCTGGTCTAACACATTCAATAATTCTGCCCTGGTCTGTTTTTTCGCCCAAAGTAATAATTGCTTGAACAGTAATATCAGGGGCATTATCCAAGAATGAATGCGAAACATATGCCGAATCTTTTGGAGCATCAAGTTTGTGTTCTCTAATAAAATCACTTAAATACCCTGCCTGCCCTGGTCTGAGTGGGATAGCCTCCAATTTGTTAAATCCGGTAGGGATAAGTTTTCTTACATTTTTATCCATACTCATCATTTGTGCAGTAATTGGCGGATAAAATTCCTTTTGGCGATTTACAAATACTCTTTCCCGTTTTATGTAATCAGTATCACCGTTTCCCCGATCAATCGGGACTCTGACAATTTGTGGGGTTTGAGAAACTACTCCCCAACCGTAAAAACTTTGGTGTGGATTTGACCATAAATAAACCTCGTCGCCCTTTTTTATATCGTCTCCCGACTCTTTGTCGTAAAAAGTAAAATCTCCCTCCGGGACTATCCAGACTGCTGTTGAGTTTTCAGTTGTCAAAAGTATCCATTGTTTCATATTAACCGGGAGTAGCCATTGATTTGATTTTTATTTCGTTAAAATTTAAGTCTAGGGTTCTTTATTAACAATAAATGGATATTCCCTCTGTCCTAATTCCAAATGCTCATCACAAACATAGGCTTCTTCTTTGTATATCCAGGATAATCCACCTTCTTCATCTATTTGGTGATTTTTACTTACTGGTCTGGCTAAAGTTATTGTTGCCTCGTTTTTACATTCTTTAATTTCGCATTCGCCCATAATTTTCCTGGTTAAGTCTTATTCCATTTCTTTACATCTATTTGATAACCCTGAGATTTCAATTGATTAATAAATTCGTCATATTTTTGTTTAAAAAGGATTCTTTGTTCATTCGTATATGGTGGTATGGCGTGACACAATACCTGCGGGATAGAAGAGCCTTCATAAAATCTTAAATATTTTATTATTGAATCTCCTTTTATAAGCTCAATTATATCAATAATAAACTTACGTTTGATTTGTGAATTTTGTTGACAAAATATACTCTGCCAAGCCTTAACCCGTTGTTCAGGTTTAGATGGAAAACTTTCTTTAATTTCTCTTTTTTCTGAATGTTTATTTGCTAATTCAAAGTTTAGCGGCTTGGTTTCGCACACAAAACATCGAACCCTTTCGACTCCATAGATGGAATAAGGAGTTATTTTTTTAGGTGATTGCCACCTATTAGCATAATCAGCGTCAATTTCTACACACGGTATATTATTAATTTGGTGAAATAAAATTTTTTCTCTTCCGCATTTGTGAGAAACAAACACTTCTATTCCACAACACAACTGCCCGTCCTTTAATAAACCAACATCAGCCCTCATTCTATCCGCATAATTGAATTCTAGTTGAACATCATCAAAAAAAATGCTTATGTCCTTTCCTGCTAACGTATGACAATTACAACATCTATTAAATACCGTTATTTGATTTGTTTTTTTAAGAACTTCGGCAATTTTAATTTTTGCCTTTTGATGTTCAATCCCTTCACCACCTCCAGAACATTCATCACCGGGTTGGTGACAAAAATGATGGGCTTTCTCAATTCCGCATTTGTAAATTAAAGGATTATTGCAATCTTCACAAAGTGCTTCCGGGCGGTCTTTAGAATCAAGGTCTGCAAAATCTGAAACGTGTCGCAATTCTCCCGCAATAATTGCCCATTCTCTTTTTGCATCACCAAAACTAAACATAGAACATTCTAGTTACATAGATGAAACTAGCTTTCATCTGTGGATAAGTGCCATTGACGGATTTTACACCTGTTTTAAAATTAAATAAAGGTCACAAGATTCAAGCATTAAAGAACTGCAATGAGAAGATTACCGTCTAAAAAAGAGATTGTTCAAAATCCATTCCTCTGTAATTTTTACTTTGAACAATATTTTTAATTGGAAATCTGGAAAAGTATAAAATTATCCCGACATTAAAAAGTATTCTATGTCGGGATAGCGAATTGCTTGTAAATAAGTTTGATTTTTCCCGACATTATGTCGGGAATTATGTCGGGATAATTTCGTAATAAACTGATCTCCCTGATCCAATACGACGAATTAAGTTTAATTCAGTCATTTTTCGCAAATGTCTTTCTGCTTTCTTGTCGCTTTCTATTTCAAAAGCATCCTGATACTGCTTGCGGGTAATTGTTCCTCTTAGTTTTATGAATTCATAACCTTCAAGTTCTTCTTCATTCAATTCGGCTAAACCGGGAAGATGCGTAACTTTTTTGACAGCTTCAAAATTCCTTGGAAAAGTTAATGTCAAAAACGGTTCTTCAAACTCATATTCAGGTAAAGGCAGTTTATAAGTTTCGGGTAATGCTCTGATTTGCTTCATTCCAAATCCGGTTTCTTCTACATAGTTCATTAAATTAAAAACGTAGGTAATGACCGGATTACGACTGATTGAGGGGGCGGTAAATGATTTTAGTTGTTCAAGCGAGATTGACGGCAAAGGCGCACCGGGACTTTTAACAATAATTTTTTCATTATCTATTTCCAGTGAGGATTTTGCTCCAGCGATTTCATAATCACGATGAACAATGGCGTTAAGCACGGCTTCGCGTAAAACTTCGACGGGAAAATCCGGCACATCTTTTCTTTTGAATGAAGATGTGTCTTTTGATGTCGGTAAGGCTTTTCTAATCCAATCTTCAACTAAATCGGGAATTAAAACCAGTGCTTGGTCAAAACTTTGCGGTTCGATTTTATTATTGCCGTATTGAACAAAGGCTTTAAGTGAAGCATTTGGAAATCTGGCTCGCGGATTTTTACCGAAAAGGAGAATTCCTAAACCAGTTGGGCGAAAGATTTTCTCTTTTTCATCAAATTCCATTGCACCGATTTGAGTTAGAAAGGACTGAAATTCAGTTTCATTAATTGTATAATCAAGACCTGATTCATCAAGAAACTTTTGTAAAGCTTCAGTCGAAAACTGGCTGAAATCAGCATCGGAAATAGACTGTTTAAGCGGATTAAGTTCTTCTTCTTTTTCTTTTTTCTTAGCTCGTTGTTTGGCTTGTTTTTTGAATTCGGCATTTTCGGCAGCGATTATTTTTTGAAAATCGCGGTCAAACATTTCAACTTTTACGCCGCGATCTTCCATATACTTGTTGCCTTCGCCTGCAACTGTTGGATCAAAATCAATTTCGCCGACATAGACTGTTTTGATTCGCGCACCAATAACGTGTTTGCAGCAACCGCGTTTTGGGGGGGTGCGTTCAACACAAGGCTCTAGCGTAGAGAAAAGAATGGCATCATCAAGTTTTTTACCGACGCATTTTCTTTCAATCAAAGTAAATTCGGCGTGATTGCCGTCGCGTAGTTCACCACGATGGGCAGTTTCAACAGTGCCGTCGGGAAACACCAAAACTGCCCCGACTTTTGGACTGATCTTTCCGTCAGTTCGGTTTTCGGCAATAGATTTTTTCATTTCATCTACTGCCATCTGCATATATTTTCGCGGGTCAAACTGTTCCGCTATCGCTTTTGCCATAAAAAATATTTAATAGTAATTCTTTATTCCTCACCCTCGTCGCTCAAATCTTTACCCATTCGGTATTTAATATCGTAATTGATAATGAAATCTAACTCTTCATCATCGAAGCCGAAATGTTTAGCTAATACTTTGTCAATCTCATCTATAATTGGTTTAGAAAGCCTAGGATAAAATTCCTCATAAATTATATTGCCAGTTTGTGTTGAAAATTTTACTTTCTCTTGCTTATTAAGTTTAAAATCTTTAGATAAATCATGACTTAGTTTTACAAGTAGATTCTTATTTGAAGCGTCTATTTTCTTACTTGTGATTGGAAATAGCTTAAGATCTGATGGATTAAGATCACGACCATTTGTAGTAATAACAAAATACCAATAAAAAAGGGTGCTACTAAGAATTGTAAGAATGAGGTCACGCGTTTCTGTATTATCAAAATATAAATAACTTTCACGACTGGAAACAGTGTCATCACCGTTTAGGACAAATTTTGGTTGAAAAGTTGTAAAGACTTTCCAATAACGTCCACCACCAATTCTATAAAAAATTTTGTTGGAAGTATTGGCTCTTAAGTCTTTTGCCAATACTTCCGTTTCATTCCAAAATCTTGCAATTATCGACATTTCTAAATTTGAAGAAATTTTTGGAAGAATATAATTCCTAAACCTACGAGGGGACTTGAAATAGGCAGTATTATCAAAGAGATTTATTCGTTCTTCTGATTTCCATTTGCGAAGTCCAGTAGAAAAAAACTTTGTCTCTTTTTCATCCTCCTTTGCTAATATCGAAATAGTAAGTAAAACCTCAGCACCAGTAAAAAGTTTGTCAGGTCTCTCAGCATAAGTGCTATTCCAAATAATAGAGCCTTTTTCAAAGAGAACATTCTGTAATGATGACATTCGTTGTGTGCAGGTTAGACTAATTGGAACAATAAACCCAAGTTTGCCTCTATTATGTAGAAGATTAATTGATCGCTCCATTACGAACGAATATAAATTACCACAGTTTAAGGTAGTGAATAATATTGGTTTTAACGTATAAAAATTACGAACTTTGCTATATTCAACGTAAGGCGGATTTCCGATAACTATATCAAATCCACCTTTGCCATGAATGATTTCGTAGAATTCAGCAAACCAATGAAAGGGTTGATGTGATTCTTTCCATTGTCCGTAGTTCATTCCTTCGTAATGTTCTTTAAAAAGAGTTTTATTAAGCGATTTATTGAGTTTTTCAAGACGAACATTCAATTCGTGTTTGGCGAGTTTTATTTCGTCGTGATCATATTCTATCAATTGTTTGTTTTGAAAACTCTTAAAGACATGGGAAATAACTTGGCATTGTTCAAGTAATTTTCTTTTCTCTTCGTCGCTGACGAGAAGCGCAGCCAGATTTTCGATTTGCTCTTGCGAAGCATAACCGATGAGTGTATTGCCCGAACGAATATTGAAATCAATATCGGGCAAAGGTTCGAGTCCGAGATTCTCTTTTTTATGATCGGCTTCGACTGTGGCAACCAATTTCAGAAACAATCGGAGCTTTGCAATCTCGACAGCTTCCTTCATTATGTCCACCCCGTAAAGATTGTGCAGAATAATGTTTTTGTAAATAAAATATTGCGGACTCGGATGTTTTTCGCTCTGCATATTTTGCAGCACATCGCGGAAATAAGAGAATTTATGTGCGAAAGATTCAGAATTGTCTCTATTGAGTTTGTCTTCGTCGTCAATGAAATTTTTCATTCTTTGTAAACAAGTGTCATACAAAGATTCGAGAATATTCATCGCCGCAAACAAAAACGCGCCCGATCCGCACGTCGGGTCAATAATCGTAACTTTATTTAAGACTTTATAAAACGCTTCGAGAAATTTCGGATCGTCGGTTTTTTCAATCGCGTCTTGGGCAAATTGTTTTATATCGAGATTACAGGTAATAAAATCGTTAATGTTTTCAATTTCACCGTTTTCGATTTTGGTTTTGATTTCTGTATAACGTCTTCGGCGGTCAATCACCTCACGCCAGATTTCGGTCGGCAAAGCATAAGTTTCAGAAGCAGATTTGTTCCAGTCCTTTCGGCGTTCGAGCAGATTCGGTTGAATCGTATCAACACCGATCTCAATTTCTGAAGGCAAAGGCTCATTTACGCCTTTTTTGACGGCATCGTAAATATAAGTATCACCGCTGTTTTTTAGCATCTGCCAAATTTCCGAGCCGACAGCAAATCCTTTCGGATAACTGCGTTTTGTCTCATCAAACAGAAACGGCAAAATACAATTTTTGCTGATGTAATCGGTAATATCTTCTTTTGTGTAATACGCACCCATCTGTGCGCGGTCGTTGATGTATTTTTCAAAAATAAATCCGATCACGTCCGGGTTGATGTCTTTTCCTTTCGCTTCTTTGCGCGTGTCGAGATGCCAGTTCCAATCATCAAAAAAATCGAAAATTTTCTCAAAAGCTTTATCTTCAATATCAATCTCTTTAAATTGATCTTCGAGTTCGTGAACGTCAAACAATCCGCCGTTGAGATACGGAATTTTGCCGATTTCATCTTTTAACTCGTCATCGTGGTTGGGCTTACCTAATCCGTCATGGAACAAAACCATAAGGAAATTTTTATAAAACGAATCATAAAATTTATCTCTGCCGTGGATTTTCTGATGTGCAATTAATTTCTCCCTTAAATAATTTTGATTATCATCAAGAAAACGCTGCTTCTGTATGAAATAGCAAAACATCAAACGGTTCAGCATCAGCGATACATACCATTTCTTATTTGTATTTTCGGTTTTCTTACTTTGCTTTGCATTAAGCTCGTCAATATGATCATTTATGCCGGAGACGAATTCATAAAATAATTTGTGATTTTTACTAAATTCGGTGTAGAAGCGTTTAACAACATTTTCCGCATTTTGATTAAAGTTTTCAGCAATCCGTTTAGTTACGTCAACAATCGTAATGTTTTCTTCTTCATCGAATTCAAAATAAATTCCGGCGGCTCGTTGAAAGAGTAATTCAGGATTTTGTCCGGCATAATAGCGTGTTTTGTATGTTAAGAAATGAGTTCAAATGTAGTAAGTTGGACTTAGCGGAGAATGAC
>DAORIL010000026.1:0-22673 GCA_035438525.1 Pyrinomonadaceae bacterium | reverse complement strand
ACAGCTGCAGCCTTCATCAGGAAGATGCGGACAAAAATAAAAAGCATCAATTTTTTCCGTTAACTGATTTTGAATTGCTTCGTGAACGGCGTGCATATCGGATTCAGTATAAACTTTGCGTCCGATTCCGCTTTGATTGGTTGCAACTAGAATTAAAAAGCCTTCTTTTTTCAATCTTTTAACGGCTTCATCGGTATAATCAAAAAAACGTAACTCTTCAACGCGATGAAGATAATTAACCTCTTCAATCAGCGTTCCGTCACGGTCAATAAATATGGCTTTTTGTTTTTCAGTCATTATCTAATAAACTTTTTGCTTTTCGAAAAACTTCATCGGCTGAAATTCCGGTCATACATCGATGATCAATCGGGCAATCGCGCAACATACATGGCGAGCAATCAACTTCTTTACGAATAATTTCCGCTCCGATCGGATAAGTCGTTTTCGGATTTGTCGGACCAAAAATAACGATGGTTTTTGTTCCTAAAGCCGTCGAAATATGCGCCGGACCCGTATCATTTGACACTAACAAATCACAAAGGCTCAAAATTGCCGTTGATTCTGCCAGAGAAGTTTTTCCGGTCAAAACAATCGGCTTAATATTTGATTTTTCAATAACTTTAAGTGATACGTCAAGTTCACTTTGGTCGCCGATTAAAATAACATTCGCTTCAGTTTCGCTTTGCAAACGATCATTTAATTTGGCATAACTTTCACTTTGCCAGCGTTTAGCCCGAGAATTAGTGGAACCTGCACAAAAGGCAATCAATTTTTTCGATAAATTTATTCCATTTTCAGTCAAAATTTTTCGGGCTTCTGCTTTTCTTTCTGCTGAAACGGTCAAATCAAATCGCGGAGTTTGTTCCGAAATAGTTCCAAAATAATGCTTTTCGACTTCGGCAATTAAATTTAAATAATAATAAATTTCGTGCTTTTCGTCTTTCCAGATTGGCTTTTCAATAGGATTTGTCAACAAAAACGAACGCCCTTCGTTAGCATAACCAAAACGCGTTTTAGCTTTGCCGAGTTTGGAAATAAAAGCAGTTTGGAAGGAATTGGTAAAAAGAATCGCTAAATCAAATTTTTCTTTGCGCCATTTTTGGGCTTGTTGCAAAGCCGATTCTTTTGGCTCAATCGTTAAAATATCATCAATAAAATCAGCATCTTGGAAAATCCCTCGCGTCCATGCCCGAGTGCAAAGCGTAATGTGCGCATCAGGGAAAATACGACGTAATTTGCGCAAAGCAGGAATCTGCATCACGGCATCGCCAATCCAATTTGTTCCACGCACGACAATTTTCATTTAGCATTTAACATTTAACATTTAACATTTCTCCAAAACAATTTGATAAATGATAACTGTTAAATGAGTAATGTTTTTAACCCTTCTTCAACCGAAATCATTGGTTTCCACTTTAATTCATGTTCGATTTTTGAAATATCCGAAACATAATTAAACGGCACAGGGCTTGGAGTTTTTGTAGTCTCGTCAATGACGGCATTTGCTCCGACAATTTTCTCGATTTTTTCAACCAATTGGCGTAAAGTAAGTGCATTTTTGTAACCGCCGCCGAGGTTGTAGAGACCATGAGTAACGTCTGAATCAATAAAGGCTTGGCACGCCTTGGCAAAATCTTCAACGTGCAAAAAATCGCGTTTCGGTTGACCTTTTTCCAGTAACAGAATTGTTTCGCCGAGATTGATGGCATCCAAGTAGTGTGTTACAAAATTTGGCGTATTTCCTTGGCTCAAAGGCGCATAAACTGTCGAAAGACGAAAGATACAGGTGCGGAAGTTTTTTAGATGTCCGTAATATTCAACATATTTTTCGGCAATCAGTTTTGACCATTCCAACGGCGATTGTCCGCAATAATCGGTCAAACATCGTTCGGGAACTTCTTCAAAATTATCGGCATAGACTCCGTAAACATCTTTGGTCGAGGCAAAAATAAAGACCGAATTTTCGCGCATGGCCCGCAGCAAATTAACTGTTCCCTCGACATTGGTCAAAAAACATTCTTCGGCATTCTCAGGCGATTTATCTAAAAAAGCGGCGAGATGAATGACCACATCGTAATTTTCAATGGTCGCAACATCTTGCAAATTCAAAATATCCAAATTTGAACGGCGCGAAAAATCATCCGCCTCAAAAAAGTTGCGAATGTGCGTGCCTAAAAAACCGCTTCCGCCGGTTACTAAAATTTTCATAATTCCATCTTAAACGCTTGATTTATTTACGGCAATCAAAGAATATAATTGCAAAAACTTACAGGAGATTTTATGTCATCGGGAAGTCTGTTTGAAGAAGAAGTAAAAGGTAATTCCTTACATCGAATTTATTTGGGTATTGGGTTGATTGTGTTAATCATAGCCGGAGTTGTGGCTTTTTTTGCCTATCGCTCAAATCAGGAAAAAGTAAAAATCGCCAAAGATGTCAAAGCCGAAGAAAATTTTCGTGACACGGCGATCAATATGTTGTCACACTCCACCTTTTCGGGTGATGAATTTAGAGTGCAAGTGTTGGGAAAAGGACGTTTAGAAAGATTTGAGCGAGTTAATCAAGACCTTTATTTTACCTATCCTCATTCGAGCCAAGAGGAGTTTGATGAGTTCACTAATAAGTTTTTTGTAGATAAAACAAAGCTTGAAATGGCACCGGAAAAGAACGGAAAACTTGAGCTCGGCGGTTATTCGGTGCGGGTATCTGACCAGACTCCATATTTTTTCCGAACAACTTTGAAGAATTTCAAGGTCGATTCGGCTCAACCGCTAACCTTTCCATTCAAAACAGTTAATTACACGCTGAATATGCGCGAAGTCAAAGATTTTTTAGATAATTCTCAGGTTTATGGCGGAAATATGGCGGTGGATGCTACCCAGCGTTCAAGTGATTTGCCAAGTGCATTTGCCAATCACGGAATTATGGTGGGCAAACCAAATGAGCCTTCTTTGCAGCGGTTGGTCAAAGAACTTTTGAAAGATGTCGAAGATAACCGCGAAAAGAAAATTCAACGGCTGGTTGATTTTGTTTCAAATGAAATCGAATACAGCTTTTCGGAAGCAATGAGCGGACGCGAAACTTTGAAACGCCCGGACGAAATTTTAATGACCAGAAACGGTGATTGCAGCAACAAAACCATTTTGCTGGCTTCTTTGCTTGAACAAATCGGCGAAGATTATGTTTTGCTCTATTGTCCAAAGCATATTACCGTTGCCGTTCCGCAAGGAAATTTTCCGAATGAAAACAAGATGGATTTTGATTGGGAAAAGAAAAATTGGTTGATTGCCGAAACCACTTTGCCTAATTTTCAGGTTGGAATAACCAAAGTGCAAGAATTTACAAAAATAACTCCGGTTAATTATGTCCAGCGTCCGAAAGAAAAGAATCTGATTTTTGATGCGAATTCGATGAAGGTTTTGGAGTTTCGGTAATTTAAGGGAAATTAGAAAGAAAAAAATATTGAAGGAATGCGTCAATAAATTAATCAATAATTCGAGTTTCGATTTTTAAGCCATTCTGGATTTCCTCACATTTTTGAGGGGAATTTTGTTTTGATTCTTCGATTTTAAACTTCAAAGCAGGTGTCAGCATAATATCTAACCATAAATAGCCATATTTTTCCCATTTATCCATTAAATCATAATATTTTGAACCAAACGGGAATGTTGATATGGCTAATCGTAAAAAATAATTTCCGAATTTGAGACCACTTTTAAAATCATCAGTATTTCGGTATTCTCTAACAGCAATTCTACTTATCTCATATGTTTGATTTGGTTTAAGTCGAATAAAATATTTAGAATCGGGAGAGTCTAAATTGCCGCTAAACTCAATTGGTAGTTGAGCCTCTATGCGCGTTTTTATCACAGTTTTATTTTCTTTGATAGTTTTGGAATCATAAACAAAATCTTGAATTGGAAAACTATCTTTGAAAAGTAAAATTGTTTGATTACAATCATTTTTTAAACTCAATTTAATCAATAATTCTACTTTTCCTTTTTCACAATAAAATATGTTTTCTAACTCAGTTTTTATCTTGAGGTCATCTTTTGAGCAAGTATGATTGTTGTTAAATGATGTATAAGTATTATTACAAAACACAAAAATATGTGCTGTAAAGATAATGATTAGAGATAAAAATGTATTCTTCATCTTTTATCTAAACTCCAAACTTTGAACTTATTATTTGGCTAATTCCGTTAATTTTTGCAGACTTTCTCCGCGTCCGATGACAATCAGCAAATCGCCTTCTTTGATTTCGGTATTACCCATCGGATGAAAGATCATCTCGCCTTCTTTGCGCCGAATGGCAACGATAACTAAATCCAATTCAGCTTGAATATTAGTGTTTTTTAGTTTTTTATTAACGTAAGATGATGATTGAGAAACCGTTACTTCTTCAAAAGCCAGATCCAGATTTTCTGCCACGATTGAATCCATAAAGTCAGCAATAGCTGGTTTTAGCAAGGCACGCGCCATTGTTTGACTGCCGATAATAGTTGGCGCGACGACGCGGCTGGCCCCGGCGCGAATCAATTTTGGCTCAGCTTCTTCTTCGACAGCGCGGGCAACGATGTGCAAATACGCATTCATTCCGCGAGCGGTCAAAACAACATAAACATTTGCGGCATCATCAGCCAGACAGCTTGCTAACCCTTTGGCGCGATTGACTCCGGCGCGGCGCAAAAGTTCTTCTGAGGTAGCATCACCGACAATGACAAAATCACCTTTTTCAATAAACTCGGCAACTTTTCTCTCATCTTTTTCGATGACTACAAACGGCATTTTTTGGCTTTCAAGATTCCGAATAATTCTGCGTCCGACTCTCCCGGCACCGCACACGATGTAGTGACTATTTAACTTTTCCATTTCTTTTGTTTTCCGACGAGTGTTGAGAATTGAGAAAAACTCTGACTGAATAATTCCTTGCACCAGCGAAGTCAGAGCATACAAAACCGTTCCGCCGCCAAGTAACATAAAAAAGATAGCAAAAATCCGACCGCCGGTTGTTTTAGGCGAGACATCTCCGTAACCGACCGTAGTGACAGTTTCAGTTGCCAGATAAATACTATCAAGCAAAGAAAAGCCTTCGATAAAGTAAAATCCCGTCGCTCCGAAAGTGATCGCAACAAAAATAGCCAGGGCGGCAAAAGCAAGACGTTTGCGGGCAACTGACGGAATTTGTGAAAAAAGTGCAACTTTCATCTGAATTAAGTCCAATTCTACAATTATTGCTAGACAGCGCAAACATAAAATTTATAAAATCAATAAAGGACAACGTCCCTTGAGATTTCCCCTTCCAACATTTGCCAGTCTCGCAAAAATGTCAAATCGAATAAAAGCCAAAACAGAAGATAAAAAAATATACAAAAGCCTCCGTTATCGGCTCAAGGTTGACGATGCTAAAACGCCGCCTGAGAAAGGTTTTCTGCGCCGATTTTTCGGACGAATTTTTCGGCTTTTTTTTAATCCGATTACACTTTTGCTCTTTGTTCTATTGTTGCTCGGCGCAGGACTAACTTTTGGATATTTTTGGACGGAATATTCGGAAAAAGTTGACCAACTGCTTCGCGGCGAGGTTTTTACTAAAAATGCCGGAGTTTATTCAGCTCCCCGTCTTTTAAAAGATGGTGCTGCAACTTCTAAAGAAGAATTGGTTGATTATCTAAAATCAGCAGGATACATCGAAAAAAACAGTCAGGCGGACGAAAAACGCAGTCGCTACAAAATTGGTGATAATTTCATCGAAATCGAACCCGGCGATATGGCTGTGGTTGATGACAAAAAAATCTTTCCCGCACTGCAAATAAAATTTACCAAAGATGGTAAAACGATTGCTTCGATCAACGATCTGGATGCGAAAAAAGAAGTTAATCAAGCCAAAATTGAGCCTAAACTGCTGAGTTCGATCACTGCTGAACACGATGGCAGACGGAAAACGATAAGCTTTGATGATTTGCCCGAAAAACTTAAAAAAGCGATTATAGTAACCGAAGACCGTGGTTTTTTTGAACATTACGGCGTAAATTTTCGCGGTATTGCGCGTGCTCTGTGGCGTAGATACGAAGGCAATGATAATTCGCCCGTTGCTAAACAAGGCGGTTCTTCCATCACTCAGCAATTAGTTAAAAATCTGCTTCTTTCAGATGAATATAGTTATGAGCGCAAAGCCAAAGAAGCGTTGATGTCAATAATTTTGGAAACGCGTCTGAGCAAAGAAGAAATTTTTACGCTTTATGCCAATCAAATTTATCTCGGACAACAGGCAGGCGTTTCGATTTACGGAGTCGGTGAAGCGGCAAATGCCTATTTTGGTAAAGATGTCACTGCCTTAACCTTGCCCGAAGCGGCGATGATTGCGGGAATTATCCGCAGTCCGAATCGTTATAATCCTTACAAAAATCCTGAAAAAACAACTGAGCGGCGCAATCAGGTTTTGCAGTCAATGCTCGAAGCTAATGAGATTTCACAAAAAGAATTTGACGAAGCAAAAGCAACCAAATTAACGCTTTACCAGATTTCGGTCAAAAAAGATTTGCAGGGAATGCCGTATTTTTCGCAATTTGTGGTTGAACAGTTACCGAAAGTAATTAACGACCCCGAAGCATTGCAACATCTGCGGATTTTTACCACGATTGACCCCGATTTACAAAAAATTGCCAATGATGTGGTGGTTAATCGGCTCGATAAACTGGATAAAGCTTTTCCTAAAAAGCCAAAAGGAAGTTTGCAAGCAGCTCTGATCGCAATTCGCCCGAAAACAGGTGAAATCGTCGCAATGGTTGGCGGGCGTAACTATTTGGAAAATCAATTTAATCGCGCCACGGATGCAATGCGTCAACCCGGTTCGGTTTTCAAACCTTTCGTTTATGCAACAGCCATCAATAGTGCTTACGATACAGGAATAGTTTTTACTGCTGCGTCAATTTTCAAGGACGAGAAAAAGACTTTTACATTCAATAACGAAAGTTATTCGCCAAATAATTACGGTGATGTTTTCAGTAACCAGGACATAACTTTGCGTGATGCTTTGGTTAAAAGTAAAAACACGATCACAGTTGATTTGGGAATGCAGCTCAATATCGGAAAAGTAATGAATCTGGCGACCAAAGCAGGTTTTCCGCGAGTTGAAAAAGCATATCCGTCAATGGCACTTGGGACAGCCGAAGCGACACCTTTACAGGTTGCCACGGCTTATTCCGTCTTTGCTAATCTGGGAGATAAAACTTCTCCGATTGCAATTAATCGCATCACTACCGGCGAAGGCAAAACGATAGTTGCGCCGGTGACTGAGAAGAAAAATGTTTTGAAATCCGATGTCGCCTACATTATGGATGACATTATGAAAGATGTTATCAATCGCGGAACGGCAGTCAGTGCACAAGCCTGGGGTTTCAAAAATGTGCCCGGAAAATTTGGGTTTGCCGGAAAAACAGGAACTTCGCGCGACGGATGGTTTGCCGGATTTACGCCCGAATTGGTTTGTGTGGTTTATGTCGGATTTGACGAAAATGATGAGCTTGGAATGAAAGGTGCAGATTCTGCGCTGCCGATTTGGGCAGATTTTATGCGTCAAGCGTTAAATATCCATCCTGAATGGAATGGTGATTGGACAATGCCCGATTCAGTTCGTCAAGCTGAGATTGACACGCGAAACGGCAGTATTTTGCGCGAACTTGACCCTAAACAAGCCGATCTAGTCAATGCTCAACAAAAAGTTTTGAAAAAGAACGCAACTCCTACGCCTTCACCATCGCCGACACCAGAAACCCCACTTTTTATCAATTCATTTTTAAGCGATATTCCGTTCGAGTTTCGCCGGGTAGAACTATTTATCAGCGGAACTTTACCGATCAATACAAATCCTGTTGCTGACCCCAATGCAGAATTGGATAAACAACCCGAAGCGACTCCGACACCTTTTACAACCTGGGAAGATGCGGAAGAAGGGAAAACAGACAAGCCGAAAACTAAAAATGCCAATACCCAAAAGCCTGAAGTAACTCAAACCACAACGGTTATGGTCTGTCCACTATCAGGAATGCGGGCAACGGTAAACTGTCCCGAAAAAGAAGCTAAAACTTTTAATAACGGAACTGAGCCGAAAGAATTTTGCACCTTCCACAACAAGCCTCAGCAAAAGTAGTTAGACTCTTCGTCCTATTGCGGAAATTAAATTATTCAAAAGGAGAAACTTATGCCGCTTGAACAAGATATGATAAACATTCTGCAAAATCAGAAAACTCGTCAAATTTCGTTTAGTTTTACTTCGTCAGTGGGCGGAACAGTAACGGTTAATTATTCGACTTTTCAAAGAATCATTCAGGGATTACAAAATAGTCGGTTTGAAGTAACTGACCAAGGAACACCACCGGGAGGTGCTGCATATAATCCGAATCCAACTAAATCTGGAAAATCAGGAAAATTCAAAATAAATCCTAATGGTGGTATTCAAGTGGCTTTTGAATCACTAGTTGTTCACGAATCGGTTCACGCTTCTTTTGATTTAACCCGTTCAACTCTGCCGTGGGTGGATAATGAAGCAGCCGCGCATCTTGCACAGGGATATTACTATTATTTGAGTAATGTCAGTCCTAATATTATCACCTTTGAGCCTGTCAGAATTGCCCGTCAATTAGCTGAATACATTGCAGATTCAGGATTTATGCACGGGCAAAATTTGCAGGAATTAAGAAACTCGCTGCTAGCTGCCCAGCCATATCAACGATATATTCACGGAACATCCGTTGGAAGCGGCTAAGCTAAAAGCGCATCACAAATCCGTTCCGCCGTTTTGCCATCCCAAAGCGGTGGAATTTTTGCGTGAGCGGTGAAATTTGTATCAGCTAAAATTGAACAGGCGGTTTGTTTGATTTTTTCGGGATTCGTGCCGACCAAAATATTTGTTCCCATCTCAATTGTAATCGGACGCTCGGTATTTTCTCTTAGAGTTAGGCAGGGAATCCCAAGCGCCGTTGTTTCTTCCTGCAAACCGCCCGAATCGGTCAAAACGAGTTTTGAACCTGAATAAAGGCGCATAAAATCAAGATAACCAAGCGGTTCGATGAGTTTTATATTTGAATTTGCAACCTTTTCGGCAAACCCGAATTCTTCGATTCGACCTTTTGTCCGCGGATGTGCGGGAAAAATTATCGGCAGTTTTTCGGAAATAGAAATCAAAGAGTCAATAAGTGCGCCAAAAATTTCTTTGTCATCAACATTTGACGGACGATGCAAGGTTAAAACTGCATAATCTTTCTCATTCAAATCTAAGTTTTCTCTAACTTTGGACGATTCTGCAATCTTCAAATTTCTAAGCAATGAATCGATCATCACATTACCGACCAGTTTAATTTTACTTTCGGGAATCCCTTCTTTTTTAAGGTTTTCGTTTCCGTCAGGTGAAGGTGTGAGCAGTAAATCCGAAATTGAATCGGTCAAAATCCGGTTAATTTCTTCGGGCATCGTGCGGTCAAATGAGCGCAATCCTGCTTCGACATGGGCGACTTTGACACCAAGTTTGGCACAAACCAAAGCACAGGCAATCGTCGAATTGACATCGCCAACGACCAAAACCCAGTCCGGTAATTGTCCCAAAACAATCGGTTCAAATTCCATCATAATTTTGGCAGTCTGAACCGCGTGGCTGGCTGAACCGACATTTAAATGCACATCGGGCTTCGGCATTCCTAAATCTACAAAAAAAGAATCGGACATTGCCGCGTCATAATGCTGTCCGGTATGCACGATCAACGGCAAAAACTCCGATTCACGCCGTTTCATCTCAGCGTAAATCGGAGCAATTTTCATAAAATTCGGGCGTGCGCCGACGATGTTTAGAACTTTAATCATAACAATTTTTGAGGGCTACTTTTTATTTTTGATGAGTTTTAGCGGTTTAAGTTCAACCTTTGAATAGATATTTTTGAGTGAAATTTGGGAAGCGATTGAATCTAAAACGAGAACATCTTCGAGACTTTCCAACACTTCAAATGTCCATTTTCCTTCTTTAATTCTGGAATAGTGCTCAACCCGCACACGATTTTGGGCAATCATCACATAATCGCGCAATGATTTAAGTTTGAAATAATCTTCGGCTTTTTCTCCACGGTCGCGGGCTTCGGTTGATTTGGATAAAACTTCAAAAACGACTATCGGATTAAGCAAAGTTGTATTATTTAAGTCAAAATCTATCTCATCGCAAACCACGCTCACATCAGGATAAACATAATGACCTTCACGAATCCGAATTTTGATGTCGCTGCCGTGAACTTCGCAAGGTTTTTCTTCAAGCTGATTTCCAATCCGGCGGCTAATATTTTGCGAGATGGTGCTATGATTTCGCTTAACTCCTGCCATTGCAAAGATTTCGCCGTCCATAAATTCGTGTTTGCGTTTGGATTTTTCTTCAAACGCCAAATACTCAGCAACGGACATCAGTTTTTCTTTTTTGGCTAAAGCTTGGCTCATATTTATTCCGAACTTATTTTAACTCAATTCGGTTTTCCAACAAAATTTTTGTTTTTTATAAAGCTAAAGCCGTTTTAAACTCAACAAAATCAAGTTTCAAAACGGCTTTTGATTTGGAATATAAAATTACAGACGAACAATCTTCGCTTTACTTACTTCACGCAAATCTTCTTTCAATGCGTTGCGAGTATCGACAATAACCGAAGCAAGTTCACAAACCCGCGCATAATCTACGCCGGAATGTTCGGTGCAAATGACTACGCAATCTGATGAAGAAATTAATTCGTCAGTAAATTCCTGATTATAGAGCGGTTCTCCATCACCAATCGTGTAAGCATGATCAAAAGTAACTTCCGGCACAAAAGCATCATGATAAACTACATTCGCCCCGCGTGAACGCAACAAATCAATGACCGACAAAGCAGGTGATTCACGCATATCATCAATATCTTTTTTATAAGCTACACCGAGAATGAGGATTTTCGAGCCTTTGATTGATTTTTCGTTGTCATTGAGCGCATCACGCACCAATCCCGCAACATATTTCGGCATTCCAGAATTTATTTGTTCTGCCAAGGTGATAAATTGGGAATCAAATCCGTGTTGGCGGGCTTTCCAACTCAAATAATGCGGATCCAAAGGAATGCAGTGACCGCCAATTCCGGGACCCGGATAAAACGGCATAAACCCGAAAGGTTTGGTCGCAGCAGCGCGGACAACTTCCCAGGAATCAATATTTAGCGCATTACAGACTTTTGCCATTTCATTTGCCATTCCGATATTGATGGCACGAAAAGTGTTTTCCCAGAGCTTGCAGGCTTCGGCGACACGAGCGGATGAAACAGGATGAACCTTATCAACAATTTGCGAATAAAGATCGGTTGAAACTTCGGTTGAATCTTTACCGACTCCACCGACAACTTTAGTAATGTTGTGGGTCAAAAATTGCGGATTACCCGGATCAACTCTTTCGGGCGAAAAGGCTAAAAGGAAATCTTCGTCAAGTTTGAAGCCTTTTTCTTCGAACATCGGTTGCAGAACTTCATCAGTCGTGCCGGGATAAGTAGTTGATTCTAAAATAACTAATTGTCCGCGTCGCATATATTTTTGAATCTCTTTGCCCGAAGCCAAAATATACGACATATCAGGGTCTTTAGTTTTACGCAGCGGAGTCGGGACGCAAATAATAATCACATCGCAATCACTCAATTCGCCAAAGTCCGTTGTCGCTTTGAGTTTGCCCGAATCTAAACATTTTTGGACATTTTCCGAAGGGACATCAACGATATATGATTCACCGTTATTAATTGCATCGGCTTTCTTTTTATCTACCTCAAATCCAATGCCGTTAAAACCTTTTAACGAAAATTCAACGATCAATGGCAATCCGACATAACCAAGCCCGATTACACCAATACATGCAGTTTTATCTGAAATTTTTTGTTTAAGCTGTTCTTTAATCATTATTTTATTGCTAGATTCGATAATTCAAAAAAAGGAATCTTTATTGTTGCGGGGCAGAGCGAGAAACTCTACTATTTAAAGACTAAGTTAAGGTATCAAGCCTGTCAAGAAGTTAATTCACTTGTCCAACGATTTAATGCTATAATTATTTTGACGAAGGATGCTCGCTCGCCCCTTTGTTTTCATCAAACTTCAAAAAATCATTATTATCCGATAGTTTCCAAAAATTGTATGTCAATTGAGATAGCTTCAAAAAATCCAATCGTTAAATCAATTGTTGAAGGTGTTGCGCCAATGCCTGCCCGACTCGCTGCTGCCAAAGGTTTGCTGCCTTTGCCTCAAGCTGATTTGCTGGAGATTTTAGCCTTTCTGGCTAAAAGTGACGATGCTCAACTATCTTCGACTGCTAATAAAACGCTGGATAATCAAGATTCAGATCAGCTTCTCAATATTCTGGAATTGCCCGAAACGGCACCCATAATTCTTAGCCATTTTGCTGAAAAAAGAGACCTTCCGAAAGAAATTTATCAAAGAGTTATCGCTAATCCAAACACACCGGATAACTCTATCATCAGGATTGCACGGCAAACCAAAGATGGCGAGGTTTTGGAGTTACTGACGCTTAATCAACAACGTTTGATTCGAGTTCCGGCGATTATTGATGCGATTCTCAGTAATAATTTCCGAACGGTTGAAGCTGACCGAAGGGCAACTGAAACTAAACGCGAATTTTTTGAAAAAGAACGCGGCGCACAACAAATTGCCAACGAACTTCGCGCACAGGGACAGGAAGCCGCTGCCGAATTTGTCGAAAAATCTGAATTTGCCGATAAACTCGACCAACCTAACTCGCTCAGCTTTGAAGATGCTCTTTTAATCGCCAAACATATTGAGATCCCTGATTCTGAGATCGATGATTCGTGGCTCTCGCTCGAATATATCGAAGAATTCTACGAAGAATCGACAGAAGAACGTGAAGCTATCGTTCATAAAATTGTCGGCGAAATTCAATTTGAAGATGACGATGTTTCAAATGAAAGAATTTCAGCTATCAGCCGAATCTTGAGAATGGGTATGAAAGATCGGGTTAAATTAGCAATGAAAGGTGACCGTGAAGCCCGTAACATTCTAATTCGTGATCCGAACCGGGTTGTTTGCCAGGCAGTTATCCAAAATCCGCGAATTACCGAACAGGAAGTAGAAAAAATTGCCACGATGCGGACTGTTCCTGATGATGTTCTCCGCCAAATTGCAATTAACCGGACTTGGGCGCGAAACTATATGATCATGCACAGTTTAGCAAAAAATCCGCGCACGCCAATAGGCAACGTCGTAACTATTTTGACTCGTCTGCAATTACGCGATTTACTTGCTCTGACCAAAAATAAAAATGTTTCGGATGCCGTCAGAAAACAATCTCTTCGGTTAGTAAATGCCCGCACCGGAAAGTAATTAGGTTTTGGATTTGGAATAAAATTAGAGCCTAAAATCATTCATCAATAGCAAAATTCTAAATAAAATGATTTGGCAAACGATACAAGATTGGTTTTTGAGTTTGGGAGCCGATTATGGTGTCAATCCATTTATTTTCGGAGCAATTTATGTCGGAGCAATACCATTCTTTTCGCTTTCGATAGGTTGGTTGATTAAAAACTATCGCAACCGCAAATCAATCGTTTTGCCCTTGATGTCAGCATTGTTTTTCTTTGTTTCGGCATATCTTTATTTGATAGTGGCAGGCAAAAATGTGCCGATTTGGGTTTATGGCGTAGTTATTTTGCTAGTTGTGGTTGGCGCATATTCAACCTTTCAAAAGGTGCGAAAACAGATTAAAGAAGCGTAAATTTATTCTCCAAAAATGTCTGAAACTTACGATTTAATTGTCATTGGCGGTGGTTCGGCAGGGTTAGTGGCGGCAGGCGGAGCCGCACTTTTAGGCGCAAAAGTCGCACTTATCGAAAAGAATAAACTCGGCGGAGATTGCCTTTACACAGGCTGCGTTCCTTCTAAAACTTTTATCCGTTCTGCCAGATTTGCCGCCCAAATTAAACGAGCAACGGATTTCGGATTTCGGATTTCGGATTTCGGATTTCGGGATGACAAGTTTGCTTCAATCACAAATAGAATTGAACGAGTCATCAAAACTATCGAACCTCATGATGCGCCCGAAGTTTTTGAAAAAATGGGCGTTGAAGTCATTTTTGGCAATGCCCGATTTATCTCACCCGATGAATTGGAAATCATTTTGCAAACAGGCGAAAAGCAAACTTTAAAGTCAAAACGGTTTTGTCTTTCGACAGGGTCGCGCCCTTTAATTCCGTCAATCGAAGGTTTAACCGAAACAGGTTTTATCACTAACGAAGAAGTTTTTCATCTAAAAGATTTACCCAAAAATCTGGTTGTTTTAGGCGCAGGAGCAATTGGTCTGGAACTAGGACAATCGTTTGCCAGACTCGGCTCAAAAGTAACAGTCATTGAAATGGCTGACCGCGTGCTTGTCAAAGAAGATGAAGAAGTATCGGCTTTGATGGAAAAGATCTTGCGCGGGGAAGGCGTAGAAATCTTAACCAAAACAAAGGCGATTAAGTTTAAGAAAGATAAAACTAAAAAAGTCGTAGTTTGCGAAAGCGATGGCAAAAATTTTGAAATCAAAGCGGACGAAATTCTTTGCGCGGTTGGACGACAGGCTAATGTCGAGAATCTGGGATTAGAAAAAGCCAACGTCAAATTTAACCAGAAACAAATCTTTACCGATAATTATCTGCGAACTACGAATAAAAAGATCTTTGCAGCGGGTGATGTAACGGGGCATTTTCAGTTTACACATACCGCAGATTACGAAGCGCAGCACGTTATCCAAAATGCTTTTTTATTTTATCCTTTGACCAAAAAGGTTGATTTTTCGGTGATTCCGTGGGCGACTTTTACCGAACCGGAAGTAGCGCGGGTTGGTTTGACCGAATCCGAAGCCAAAGCAAAATTCAGGGATAAGGTTAAAGTTTTCAAAACGGAATTTACCGATAATGACCGCGCCCAAGCCGAAAGCGAAACGGTCGGATTTGCCAAAATCGTCACGTTCAAAGGCAAAAGAATCCTCGGCGCATCCATCATCGGTGCACACGCGGGCGAGCTCATCCATGAATTCGTTTTGGCAATGCGGCACAAATTAACTTTATCTGACCTCAGCAAAGCCATCCACGTTTATCCGACTTTCAGCAAAATTACCCAAGCTCTGGCAACTGAACAAACCTTAGAAACACTCAAATCGCCTTTTGTGCAAAAATGGTTTGCGCGATACTTAAGGATTTGGCGATAAGGCAGAAACGCGACCGTGAGGAAGCGTGTTATTCAACATTAATTTACACGCTCCTTAACAGTCGCGTTTCTGCCTTGGTTTCAATTACTGCAAAAAATTGATAAAAATCCAATTGTTTAGTTGGCGTTTTAGTCAAGGTCTGACAAAATAGACGAAAATTTTCCGAAAATAAATCTATGAAAAACTTTTATCTGAAAAAAACTACATTGGTAGTTCTTTTAATTTTCGTTTTAGCAAATCTTGCCAATGCTCAAAAGAAAGATGTTATATCTGAACAAAATGTTCGTGCCCAAATGGACTTTTTGGCGAGTGATGCCATGCAAGGACGCGGCAGCGGCTCACAGTTTGAGCAAATTGCCGCTTATTATTTAGGTTCGATGATGGCACAGTTTGGCGTAGAGCCTGCCGGACAAAAAGATTCCTCGGGCAAATCCACTTTTATCCAAACGGTCAACATTACCCGAAATTCTTTTGTTGATAATCCTAAACTTACTTATTCTGCCAATGGAGCAACGGTTACTTTAGAACACGGCAAAGAAATATTGGTTTCACGGTTGACTGCGGCAAGTGCAAGCGGCGGATTGCAAAAAATAGGTTTGGACGGAAAACCAAATGCCGGAGCCGTTGTTTTTATCAAAGGGAGCGGTGATGCTCCAATTCCGGCGCAAACTCTGCAAGGTTTATTGAGTAGCGGAGCCGCTGCCATTTTGATTGAAGAAACTGCTCAAACCCGCGCAAATTGGAGCCGTGCCGCATCACGCAAACCTTCATTTACCACCTTTTCCGAAAACCAACCGAAAACATCGGCTCTGATTACTTTGAGCAAAGATGAAGCGGCTAAAATCGCGCAGCTTGCCGATGGAACAAACATCGAGATCAAAGGCGAATTGGCTCCTGCTCAAAAACAACAGACCTGGAACGCAGTCGGCAAGATTACCGGAAGCGATAAAAATCTGTCATCCGAAATCATTTTATTGAGCGCACATCTCGATCACCTCGGTGTTCGCACCAATGTTCCGGTCGAAGACAAAATTTTTAACGGCGCAGACGACGATGCTTCGGGTTGTGTGGCAGTTATCGAATTAGCGAGAGTTTTAGCCAGCGACTCAAAACCAAAACGGACAGTTTACTTTGTCTTTTTCGGAAGCGAAGAGGCGGGTGGATTCGGAGCGCAGTATTTTGTGGATAATTTAGACTTTCCCAAAGATAAATTGGTTGCAAATCTGGAATTTGAAATGATTGGTCGCCCTGATGCAAAAGTCAAACCTGATGAATTGTGGCTGACCGGCTATGAACGTTCGAATCTCGGTCCGGAACTGGCTAAACAAGGCGCGAAACTTGTCCAAGACCCGCACCCTGAGCAAAATTTCTTTCAGCGTTCAGACAATTACACCTTGGCTCGTCAAGGCGTAATAGCGCACACCGTTTCAAGCTTTGGCTTACATACGGATTATCATCAATCCAGTGACGAGATCAAAACGATTGATTTTTCGCATATGACGAGTGCGATTAACTCAATGGTTAAACCGATTCAATGGCTCATAAATTCAAACTTTAAACCCGTCTGGAATGAAGGAAAGAAGCCTTAACAGGTAAGCGGAGAGTGGAAGGTGGAAAATAAAGGCGTGGTGTTTCAGCTAAATAGTTGAATTTTCACGCCTTTTTACTAATTACTTTTGCCTTAAATTAGTTTCCAATCTTTTAGGACTTCCATTAAAGTAGGCAATTCAGGTTGCCAGAGCCATTCGACCTTTAACGTTAGCCCTTGTAATACTTTGCTCTTGAAAATTCCGTTTTCAGCCAATTCAAAATTGAAAAAACCGTCTTTGCTTAAACTGTAAAATTCAGCTTGTTTTCTTTCCGTATCAATCAACCAATATTCTTTGACACCTGCGGCTTCGTATTCATAAAACTTTTCGCCTCTGTCTCTGGCGCGACTTTCGGGCGAAATTATTTCAATGACTAGATCAGCCGCCCCATCAAGATAATTCTTTTTTAATTTTCCTAAATTTTCTTTTCCAACAAAGATCAAATCGGGCTGTCTGCCTGTTTTATGCTTTTTGAGTTTCATTTGAATTGGAGAAACATAAACTTTTCCAAGTTTGTTTGCTTCAATAAAACTACTCATTATTAAAAATAAAAAACCAACTATTTCCTGATGTAATACCGATGGACTACTCATTTCAAAAACCTCTCCATTAACCCATTCAAACCAACCCTGATTTCCGTTCCATTCCAAGAAATCTTCGTAGGACATTTGGGGGATAGGTGAAACTTGCGGTAATTCTGCGACTATGTTCTTCATAAATTTTACCTCGTCCAAATCGCAATTATATCATTTCTTATACTGCTTTTCGATAGCATCAATTTTACCGACTCGTTTTTTATGACGGTCTTCGGTTAATTCTGCGCCGAGCCAGGCGGCAACAATTTCTTTGATTTCATTCAGATTATTTTGTCCACTTCCCAAAGTTAGAACATTTGCGCCGTTATGTTCGCGTGAGTTTTTAGCCAGAGCAACTGAATAACAAGCCGCCGCCCGCACATTCGGAACTTTGTTGGCAGTCATTGCCGAACCGATTCCGGCACCGTCAATGATAATTCCGACTTCACAATTTTGATTTGAAACGGCGACTGCAACTGCGTGAGCAAAATCGGGATAATCAACCGCATCCTTTGAATTTGTCCCAAAATCACGGACATTTAAACCTAATCCGGTCAGGAAAGTTTTTAACTGCTCTTTGGTTTCAAATCCGCCGTGATCGCATCCGATCGCTACACTTCGCAGTTTTGACGAACTACTCCGCGAACTTTTACGGATCAACTCGATTGATTTTTCCTGAATTAGATCATTTGCTAAAGGCGTAAATTTAACATTGTCGGCGACTCGGAGCTTTGCGCCGTTCTCAAGTCCGCGCAGATCATCTTCGGTAATCAGATTTTTGGCCGATTCATCACGGTCAAATTCTTTCTTTGCTTCGTTTCTAAGAGAATTGACGACAAAATGTTCAATCGTTTCGGTTTGTTTTTCTGCTTCGAGCGGAGCATTGGCCAGAGCTTGGCGGACAAGTTCGCGCACCCGCTCACGAGTTTCGTTTTCCATAACTTTCAGAATTCAAATTCCAAATAATCCGATTTTGAAGTTTGAACTTATTGTGTAAAAATAGCACAAATTAAACCTAAAAACTATGTCCACAGAATTTACCAATCCAAATTTAGAAGTAATGTTCACTGCCGAAGAGATTTCGGCGCGAATCAAAGAACTAGGCGCACAAATCACGGCTGATTATGCCGATAAAGATTTGGTTTTAGTCGGAGTTTTAAAAGGCTCAGTCATTTTTTTAGCCGATTTGATGCGCGAAATTGACTTAAACCTTCACATTGATTTTATGGCGGTTTCGAGCTACAAAGACGGAACTGTTTCAAGCGGCGACATCGAAATCCTGAAAGATCTGACCAATCCGATTCGCGGAAAAGATGTGATTATCGTTGAAGATATTGTTGATACAGGCTTAACTCTCTTTCGTTTAACGGAAATTCTCGGTTCACGCGGTGCGAATTCTCTAAAAATTGCGTCTCTTTTAGATAAGCCCGAACCCCGCATCAAAAAGGATTTAAAAGTTGATTACACAGGCTTTACTATTCCTAATAAATTTGTGGTCGGATACGGACTGGATGCCGCCGGACGTTGGCGAAATCTGCCTTTTATCGGTGTCGTCATAAACCCTGATAAAATTTAGGTTTTGAGGTAGATTCCACACAAAGTAATGAAAATTTCTTTTTACTTAAATTTATTTATTGGCGGTTGTAATATCAATCGAATAAGGTTTTAGAGACATTCCTGTTTTGTCTCTAAATCCGTTGCCGATCACGAGTTGATACCGTTTATTTGGTTGAAGCGGCTCTATTTCAACTGAAAATGACTTTCCATCTTCGGAAAAGCCCAAAAAATTCTTTATCCTCATGGAATTTTCTTTGCCTAACGAGCCAAATTGAAAGTTTCTGTAATCCCGATTCATTACCTTTGAAAATTCGATAGTTAGAAGGGTAATATCCGAACTGACTTTTTGGTCTCCGTTTTTAATCTGTTTGATGTTAACTACCTGAGGTCTGTTTTTATCATATTCCTGTGAATATTTTTTGACGGATCTTGGAAAATAGCCGCTTTTATCAACATATTTTGCCAACAAAACCGGGTTATTGTAATCCAATTCGATCATTTCTTTAATAGCAAGTTTTTTATCTTTTGCTTTCTCGTAATATTTTTCGGCAATGGCGTAGCCGACATAATAACCTAGATCTCTGGTGTTAAATTCATTTTTGGCATCATTGTAAAGCCAGAATGCATAATAAGGGTTAAACATTTGAAGAGCGAAAGTTTCTTTGAGACGCGGTTCGTTATTTTTCCCGTAGTCAATGGCAGGAGCAGTTGAAGGAGTTCCTAAAGCTTTAACTGTGACGAATTCCGCTACTCCTTCCATGACGGATTGTCCGAGCAGATTATCCAGTTCATTTGTTTTTTGCTGGGTGTGAACGTATTCGTGAACATTTGTGAATTCCAAATTATTCATTATTTTCTCGTCGGCAAAAACAATCTCACTACCGATCAAAATGTTGTTGCCGCTGGTTGTTCCGCCGCTTCGGAAAACTCCGACGGTAAAGTAAATATTGGCGGTTTTGAGCTCGGGATAGATTTTTCGCAGTTTTTCAGTTCCGTTTTCAATAGCCATTGCAAAATCTTTTGCTTTGAGAGTATTTTTTCTGATCGCGGTCCAATATTCAGGTCTTTTATTTATTGCATCAACATATTCTTGCGGAGTATAGCGTCTGGCTTTCATCATTGCCTGCAAACCGGGTGTGCCTTTTTCAATGAAAAGTTTGTTGAGATAATCAAGCTGTTCAGCATTATCTTTAATTGTCACGATTTTATCGTAAGCCGTCCAAAAATTATCAATGTCAGTTGTAATAATATTTTGAGAGGTTTGGGCGAAAACAGAGATCAGGAAAAAGAGATTAAAAATGACTGCCAAAGCGAGTTTCATAATATCAGGATGTATCCTCAAATTTTAGAATTAATTGCTGTTCAATTAGTAAACACCGCAGTTGATTTATTTATGACAAAAATCTCAATTGGTTCTGCTAACTCCCCAAATTATTTATATTTTCCTCAAATATCGTTTCATTTTTGCGTCCAATCTTGAGAAAAAAGTAAAGAATTGTTATTCTTATTTCATAACGGTTAAAAATCGTAATTTGAGTGATTCTATGAAAATTTCAGCCCAAGAAGAATATGGTTTGCGTTGTTTGGTGCAATTGGCAAGTCTCAGAGAAACCGAGAGTTTGACGCTTCCGCAAATTGCCGAGCTCGAAGGAATTTCGGTGGCCAATGCCGGAAAATTGATGTGGCTTTTGAACAAAGCCGGATTTGTATCAGCAACTCGCGGGACGAAAGGCGGTTATAGTTTATCGCGTCCGGCAGCAGAAATTTATTTGAATGAGGTTATCAAAGTTCTGGAGCAGGACGAAATCGACCATCATTGCGAAAGTTATACGGGTGTGATGGATTCGTGCATTCACAAAGGCGATTGCGGAATTCGTCCGGTCATTGTCGGCTTACACGAAATTGTCCAAAATGCTTTATCGAACATCACATTGGCTCAATTGGTCGGTAACGAAGCAAAAGTTGATGCAACTTTTCATCAAATCAAAGGAATTCATAAAACACTCGGAACGAACTAGGGAAATATTGCAGCAACCGCAATATTGGAACCTTTGGCAAACCGTGAATATAAATGCGGTTTTTTGTGACAGATATTGAAACCGGAAACATCGGTAAAAATAACAGCGTAAGGCAGATAGTAGTTTCTGCTTTACGCTTTTTTGTATGTAAAATACTGCTCTAATTACAAGTCGTATCGTCGAGCTTGATCTCGCCTTGAATCCATTCATTCCCGACTTTGGCTTTGACCACGATAATTCCTTGATGCATATCGGGAATCGTCCAAGAAATCGGAGTTCCTTTTTTCAGTTTGATGTCCTTATTGGTCGCCTCGATATAAAGATTGGCGTTATCGGTCTTAACCTGGCAATCTTCCTTAGGTTCTGCTCCTCCGTCTTTCTTGGCTGAATCGGAATTGGGTGAAGCCGTATTGGAAGAGTTACCTGATTCACGTTTGTATGGAACTGGACCAAGTTCCTTTATATCGAGCGTCATTTCGTCACCTTTAATCGTTACTTTAGCGGGAAGTTTCTGACCTTTGAAGTCAACTTCAATCTCTTTGTCATTTATCCAAGTGTATTTGTAAACGTCGTCCTGTTTGTCATTGTCAAATTTGGTCATTTCGTCTTTGGTGATGACCATTTTAACTTTCGCACTACCCGATTCCCCTTGAATCCAGGTGCCGAGAATTTCGTCTTTGATTGATTTTGCCGCCGTGGTATTCGAGTTAGCCGTATTCGTATTGGTCGGCGTTGAAGCCGTATTATTGACAGCCGTATTGGCGTTAGCTGTGTTGCTGTTTGCCGCCTTATTGCCGTTAGCGGGAGCAGTCGTTCCACCGCATCCGAAGGCAAAAATGACCGATAAAATGACAATTCCTAATCCGAAGAATCGCCGCGAAAAGTTGTTATTTATTGTATTTTTCATATTTTTTCAAAATGTGGATGCGGTTGTTTCAAAAGAGTCATTCCGCATCCTTAGAAAATGCTGAAACACGCACGAAGTAAGTGTGTTTAACTTTACGCCCTTACTCCGTGCGGGCTTCTGCAAAAATCGTCCGTTTGACTGACAAAAAGGCGTGAAACAGCGATTCTTTTATCACCAAAGGATTTGGCTGATTCGCTTATCTGTCTGTCTTTTAACTACCGATTCGCTTACGAATTTAATTAGGCTTTACTCGTTTGTATCTGAAGGTGTTACCATTATCCGGTCTATACCAGATCAAAGTATTACCGTTATCTTCAAACGTCATTATCGCTTTAAGAGCTACCCTCCCGTCACTAAATTCAACAGTCTTCCCGTTCACAACGTTGTATGGGCTTGTGTTATAAGGGGTTCCTTGATTTAGCCACTTGAATTCAGCCGTGGTTTCGGTGAATTTAACTATTTCCTTTCCATCCGTCCACTCTCCGGCAAGACCATTGGAAAGAGCCTTGATTGCCTCAGGATGAGATTCGGGAGTTTGGTTTGCATTCACTTCAACCACCTTAATAGACGAAATGGTATCGTTTTGGATGGTCGGGTTGTTAGTCAGATCATCGTCGGTCTTGTTAATATCCTCGCAAGGTGCAACAAAATTTTCTCCATCGCAGACGGTTGCGCGAACATTGATGCCGACCTTGATCGAACTCATAATATTATCATCCAAACCGATGGCAACCGCGTTTTTGTATTCGCCCGGTTTTAATTTGACGCATTTGCCA
>DAORIL010000025.1:0-22758 GCA_035438525.1 Pyrinomonadaceae bacterium | reverse complement strand
CATCCGGCTTTTGCAGGAAAATTATTGCCTGGTTGGGATTTTGTTGATAATGATCCCAATCCAATGGAAATTGCCGGAAGCGCGTATGGACATGGAACACACGTTTCGGGCATCATCACCCGGGTTGCGCCTAATGCTAAGATAATTCCGATTCGGGTTTTAGACTCAACCGGCAGCACAAATGCCTGGGTTTTAGCCGAAGCGTTAGCATTTGCTGCCAATCCTGACGGCAATCCGGCAACCGATGACGGGGCAGATGTTGTCAATTTGAGTATGGGAAGTCCTACTCCGACCCGACTCTTACACGATTTTTTGCAAAGTTCGAGTAGTGATCTAGCACAACCAACCGATGTGGATTTTCCGCAAATCGGCAAACCGAATTTAATCGTGGTTGCGGCTGGCGGTAATAACGGCGGAGATTTTAAGATTTATCCGGGTGCTGAAACTTCAATTGACGGATTAATAACTGTAGGTGCTTCGGATATTACCGATCATCTTGCACCATATTCAAATTATGGTTCGTGGATAAAAGTGGCAGCTCCGGGCGATAGAATTATCAGCACGACTCCTGACGGCGGATACGGAGCTTGGAGCGGAACTTCAATGTCTGCACCTGTTGTCTCAGGCATCGTAGCTCTGATTAAACAGAGATTTCCCGGATTAGCTCCACTTACTACAAAGGACCAAGTTCGGTGCACAACGGTTAGAATTGACGCTAAAACCACTAAACAAAGAGTCGATGCGTTCAATGCTGTCACAACAATTCCGAAAGTCGGAGGCTGCGGAGGTAATTGATAATTTTTTCAAAACTGAAGAGACGGCTGGTTCATCAAAATCAGTCGTCTTTTTTATTTCAATTAGTAACAGCAAAAGCCTTATCAGCGGTTTGACCAAAATATCTCTCAGACGTTACCTCCAAAATTTTGTTTATCAAGGAATTAAAGTTAAGTCCTGCAACCTTGGCAGAATAAACGTAGGAACCGCCTGACCCAAGCGATGCCATTGAGTTAATTTCCAAAACAAATGGGTTTCCATCTTTATCAACCCGAATATCAATCCGCGAATAATCTTTACAATGACAGGCACGAAAAGTCGCTAAAGAGATTTCCTGTAGTCTTTTGGCTAAATCCTCATTAATCGGAGCCGGGCAAACTTTTTCGGGTTCGGCTAATGATTTATGATATTTGTCGTCCCAAGTATTCAATTTTAACTCTCGATTACCAAAATCAGTTTCGACGATTGGTAATATTTCAGCGTTTTCATTACCCAAAATTCCGACGCAAAATTCGCGTCCGTCAATATATTCTTCAACTAATGCTTCTTGTTGATATTGTTCGACAATATATTTTACCGCTTCGTCCAATTCAGTTTCATTTTGAACTAGTTTCAGACCGTAACTGGTTGATTCATGACGCGGTTTAACAATTAAAGGAAAGCGCAACCCCTTTGTATTTTGGTTGGTTTCAGGCAAAACTCGAAATTTAGGAGTAGGAACTCCGGCGTGCTGCAAAAGAATTTTGGTAACGACTTTATCAAGTGCCAAAGCATGTCCCATTGGGCTCGAACCCGTATAAGGAACTCCCGCCATTTCGAGCATCGCCGGGAGATGTGTGTAACGGCATTCGCCTTGAATCCCGTAAGCCAAATTAAAAACGATTCCTGTCGGCTGACCATTTTCATCGGGCGGCATATAAACCATTAATTTGGAACATAATCGGCGGTCGGCTTCAAAAAGTTCGACCTCGTGTCCGCCTTCACGAATGGCTCCGATAATCAAATCAACCGTTTTTTTACCATATTTTTCAGGACACGGTTGTCCAAATCTGTTAATGACACCTTTCCGGCTTCGGTTCCAGACTACTGCAACTTTCATATTTTTTCTCCAATAATTAAACTTTAATAACTTCGCCCGAAGATATTTCAACTGTTTTATTTGAATAAAATATTTCTGCTAATTTTGGTTTTATTTTTTCTACCAGACGAAAATTTAAGTGGTGCGCGACCAATAAAATCAAACCGATTTGGGCAAAAAGAAGTTCAGGGCAGCATAAAAAGAGTTGAATAATTCCGGGAATCTTAGCTGAAAGGGCAATCATTGTTGCCACTAAAATAGTAGAAAATGTCCGTTTAATCGCAATTAATAAACCTTCTTTACGGGTTTTGACAGCAAAACTTTCGGTAATCAGACACAGCGCAATTATCGGAAACATTGCCACTTGTAAAAGCGAGGCGGAATTCGTCCATTTACCAATAAAAATCGGCACCAGCATTAATAAAACAGAAGAACTTAGTAAGATGGAAACTCTTGCAAAATACGGCGTTTTGCGGGATTTGAGCATCGGGCGGATCAAAAAAGCATTAACTGATAAAATAAATGCCAGAAAAATCATACCTTCCAAAATACCGATAACTTTGAAAGCAACCGCAATTAAAATCGGGCGAAAAATTCCCCAAACCCTAATTCCAAAGACAAACTTTGAAATTGAAACAATCAAGGCTCCAATTGTTATAAAGACAATATATTCAACATGTTCGTGGAGATGTTTCGGCAATGTATAAAGCGAAAATTGCTCATTGAGAAATTCAGCCAAAACAAATTCTGAACGCCGCGCCAGTGCAAGCACAATCGGCACCGTAATCATTAGACAGATTGCTAAACTTGATTGCGGGTCTTCTTTGCCGGACATTTCTTCCTTAATTTTTCTTTCCGTTTTTGCCATATGCTAAACAACTTCCGAAGTGCCATCTCGTCGTGGATCGCTCGCTCCTAAACATCGTTTTTCTGCATCAAAATGCAAGGCTTGCACGGCGGCCATTTTGTAATGATGTTTTGATCTAACCACTATTTTGCGAAAAGTTTTCCGCAGTGATTTCCGTAAAGCCTCCGAAAAAACAGGTTTTTCGAGCCATATTTTACGATTTGCCAACGCATGAATGCGTGGAGCTGCAATCGCTTCGTCAACAGGTAAATTCCAATCTATGACTCCGCTGATCGTTTGCAGAATCGAAGATGGAATGCGTCGGCTTCCTGCTGCACCTAAAACCAAACGCGGGAAATTATCGGCATCTGATTTTTTGAAAACAAAAGTCGGCGCAACATTTGAACGTGGGATGCAATGGCTGCCGAGTTGATGCGGATGTTCAAAACGCGGACAGGTTGAAAGATAATTGTTGTAAATAAACCCGAGTTGTTCATTAGCAACTTTTGCGCCAAACAGCGATTGGATTGATTGCGTCAAAGAAACAATATTGCCCTCCGCGTCCGCTACACAAAGATGTGTTGTTTCGCCATCACTTTCGCTGATTTCGATGGCACTTAATTCTTTACTGAGCCAAAGGTCAAATTCACTTCGGTTGTCAGTTTCTCTGATAACCGACTCGGTATAAGTTTCACTAAGCATTATTTCGACCAACGAATCCGAGTCATTTTCTAATGGCAAATTATGACGTTCGCGCAAGGCGGTATAGATTGCCTCCGCTAAATTCCGATACCATTTGGTCAAGGTAAAATGCCGTTTTTGATTAAGTTTCTCGAGTAGTTTGAGAGACAACAAAAGTTGCGGACCACCGCTCGAAAGTTTTGGCATTGTCATAATTTGATAATCGCCGTAACTAATTGAAAGCGGATTGGCGTCAGGAAAGATCTCAAAATTCTCCAAATCCTTTTTGCCAAGTAACCCGCCATTTTTTCGCATATCATGGTCAATTAATTCAGCAATTTCACCGTGATAAAAATCTTCTACTCCTTTTTCAGCTAATCTTTGCAAAGTCTTGGCTAAGATTTTTTGTTGAAAGATTTCGCCAATTGACGGTGTTAATCCGTTTTTCAGAAAGAGGTTGCTGATCGATGAAGAAGTGCTGAGAAAGCCGTGTGTCCATTCCATTTGACGATGTTGGAGTTTGGTGATTTTATAACCTTCTTCGGCTAACTGAATTGCCGGATCCATTACTTCCCTGCGTGAAAGTTTGCCCCATTTAGATTGCAAGTAACCTAAAACTTTTGGTGTTGAAGGAATCACACACGCCCGAAAACCAATCTTTTGCGAGGCTTTACTTACTCTTTGCAGAGAAACTCTTTCAGGTGCGTAGGAATTGCCATCAATCACTTTTAACTCACCATTTGCTAAACGGACTAAAGCTGTTGTCTGTCCGCCAAGTCCTGAACCGCTTGGCTCACAAACAGCCAATGACCAAGCCGCTGCCGCTACCGCATCAAACGCATTGCCGCCTTGCCTCAGTATCGTGAATGCGCTTTCAGTAGCTGACGGAAATGCCGTAGCAACTGCGCCAAGTCTCATTGTTTTGAATTCTGATTTGGTTTCCACTTTTAACCTCAAAATTCTAATTTTCCATCAAATCATCGAGCCAATAAGCGTCTTCTAAATATGGTCGGGAAAAAATCCTACCGAGTTTGTCGGGATTTTTATTTTGGTGATAACGAAAATAAATACGGTTATCTTCTGCAATATCAAGGATTTCTATTTTACCTGTGTAGTGCGACATAATGTATTTAAAGGTTTTTTGGATACCGCTCAAACGGGCGTTGACACTTCGCACAATTTCGATTCCTTTTTTGAGTGGAACTTGAAAATGCGAAGCCCCTTTGACAGGTCTGCCCTGAAAAAGATAATACGGACGAACACCGATTTCGTGTAATTTAGCAAAAGTTTTTGCCAGAATTTCGGCATCATCATTTACTTTACCGAGTAAAACGCTTTGGTTTAGGAATTGAACACCAACTGCACGGAGTCTCTTAATATTTCTTTCTGCTTCCTCAGAAATTTCTCCTAAATGGTCAAAATGTGTGACGATAACAGGTGTTTTACCCGCATTGACAATTCGCTGAAACATCGCAGGCAGTTCCGGATCGGCAAATCTCGGCGGGTAAAAAGCAATAGTTTTGGTTCCAAAACGAATCGAGGTCAAATGCGAAATCGGCAAAAGATGATCAAGCATTCTATTAAGTTGTTCAGTGCGAAGCACAAATGGATCTCCGCCGGACAGTAAAACATTATTCATCTCAGGATGCTGAAGAATATATTCGGCAATGTAATAAAAGTTTGGCGCGACTTCCTCAGAATCTTTGCCAACCAGACGTTTGCGAAAACAGTAACGGCAATACGAAGCGCAACGGTCTGTCGTCAACAAAAGTCCGGTTTGGGCATATTTATGTTGAAGTCCGGTCACGACAGTATTATCATTTTCGCCGCTCGTATCGAGTTCGCCTGGACTGTAAAATTCTTTTAGCGAAGGTTCAACGATATATTTAAGTTGGTCATAATAACCGCTTTTGCGAATTTGGTCTTGATAAAATTTGGTCACCTGATACCGCGTGATTTCATTGTCAAGCAATTCAGATTTGGTAAATTCGCGTTCACCTTCTAAAAACTTCATCCGAATCATTTGAAAATCTTTTCGCATTGCTCCCGGCGGAAATGAATTTTCAAAACTATTTATTTTTTGTAATCCTATATCATTCATAAGCTCCCCCTTTTCCGTAATTAAGTTGTTTTATTTATTACCAAGACACAAATTGTCTTTTGCTAAAACAGTGCGGCTAAGAATCCTGAAAAGACAGTCAAAAAAAATTTAAACAAAAAAAAGCAATGTTTATTTAAAACACTGCTTTTTTCTTTGCCGAATAATTGTATTTATTCAATTAATCATCCGCTCTCCATTTGAATCGTAAGGTAACTCCGAAAAGATTCGCATTGTAGTTCTTGCCTGTTACATTTGAACGGCGACTTTCAAAACGATAACTTGGACTTAAAACAAATCTTTTAGAAATCGGAATATCTAATTGAGCATCGGCTATCCATTTATTATCACGCCGATTAATCAGGTTAACCGTGTCATATTTGTATTGACGATATTGAGCATCCAGTGACAAAATGCTTTTGCCAACAACGGGAGTTTTGAATTCAGCTTTATAAGTCGAACGATTATAAGAGTATTGCGTTTGCTCGGCTTTGTTGCGTTCGTAACGATAACCAACCTCTAAAACTCTGCCTTTACCGAAACTATGCTCAAAATTCACACCGCCAATTGGATTTTTTGCGTTCTTTAGCGGATTGTCCTGGTATCGTTTGATTCGGTAAGTGCCGAAACCAATGATTCGATTACGCTTATCAAAACGATATTTGACCGATTCTTTGATTGAATAATAATCGGTAATTTCGCGCTCTTCGATTGAACCTTTAAGATTCATATTAGCAGTTGTTTCAAAACTTAAACGGCGCGTTCCTGCCTCAAAAGCAGTGGTTAAATCGTGTGTAATTCTATTCCAGCGGTTGTTAGAATTGTTAAAATAGTTATTAGCAATCTCATAGCGAACGCGAAAAATCGGCAATTTATCCCCCGTTTTAAATCTAACTACCGCGCCATAAGAAGTTCCCGTAGCAGCAGTTTCAATTTCATCATGGTCAATGTTCGTATCGTAAAGACCGGAAACAAAAGCATCAAAAGAAAATAATTTTGAATAATCTTTTTGAACAGAACTGTTTTTAGTAATTGTTATCTTAGTTTTTTTTGCCGTCTGTCCATTAACAAAAACTGACAAAAACAAAGTCAAAAGCGCAATTGTTAAGATTAAATTTTTGTATTTCATAAAGTTCTCTCCTGTGAACTGTTTTCAACCTAACAGTGCAAAAATTTTACCGAAAAGACACTTTATATTTTTTTTGAGAAATTAGTGGAGTTAGTTTTGGCAAATTTCATGTTCAATGGAAAGCTCCATAAAATAAAAAACAGACCAATCATCTCACAATAATCAATCTGCTTTTTATTTTAGTTTGTTTAGATTTCTAATTCATTTTTTTATAAATCACGCCGTCTTTCATCACAAATTGGACGTTTTCTAAAACGCTGATTTTGCTCAGAGGATTTTCGGTAACAGCAACAATATCAGCAAATTTACCGACTGCGATTGAACCAATTTGGTCTCTCCAACCGAGTAGTTCTGCGCTATTAATTGTCGCCGATTGAATGGCTTGCATTGGAGTTTGCCCCCACTCGACCATTTTGGCAAATTGTTTGCCGTTCCAGCCGTGCGGATAGACTCCCGCATCCGTTCCGTAAGCAATTTTTACTCCGGCAAGAACAGCTTTTTTGAAATTCTCGCGTTGTAATCTGCCAACCTGTTTTTCTTTATTGATAATTTTTTCGGGAAAACCTAATTTCGTATATTCCGCCAAAATATAATCGTCATTATAAATATCAGCCGAAAGATATGTGCCGCGCTCCTTCATCATTCGGATGCCTTCATCATCAATCAACGAGCCGTGTTCAATTGAGGCTACGCCTGCTCTGATCGCCATTTTGATGGCTTCCGTCCCGTGAGCGTGAGCGCAAGCCTTGATTCCGTGCATTCGCGCTTCGTCCACAATCGCATTCATTTCTTCCTGAGTAAATTGCGGTGCGCCAACACTTGCTTCTTCGGATAAAACGCCCGCACTTGCGCCAAATTTAATGACATCTGCGCCGTATTTGATCATATAACGAACTTTTTTTCGCACGCCTTCGACACCGTCTGCCACACCTGACATTTCTTCGGGCATTTTCCACGATAACCAAGGCGAAAAGCCATTCAAATCACCGTGACTGCCCGTTGAACCGATGTAATAATTGGCAACCTGCATCCGTGGTCCGGGGATTTTTCCTGCATTTATCGCGTTTTTCAGAGCTAACGAAACAAACCCGGTTGAGCCAAGATCACGAACACTGGTAAAACCTGCGTCCAAAGTTCTTTTAGCATAAATATGCGCCGTAATTGCTGTATCTACAAAACTTTCACGAAATAATGTGTCATAATAATTCCCCTCCGGCTGACCTGTCTGATGAACGTGTGTATCAATAAAACCCGGCATCACAGTCGCATTAGAAAGGTCAATCACCGTTGCCCCGTTTGGGATTTGAACATTCGCGCCAACGGCTTTAATAATTTTGTTTTCAATCAAAATCAATTGATTTTCCAACACCACACCTTTTTCCGTATCAATCAGTTTTCCTGCTTTAATAACCGTAATTTTGGGCGTTTGGGCATTGATGCTTAAAACTAAACACAACATTGCCAATAGAAATATAATTTTTCGCATTTTCCGAACCTCAACTTTAATTTTTGCAAATTGCTAAAAGAATTGAATTTCAAATTAACTGCAAAAAATCGGTTCGTCAAATAAGGTGCGTATTTACTTGGCTTTTCAAGATAAACTTTTGCAAAATGATTTGATAAGATAGAGGCACAGAGTTTGCTTTTGAGCAATGTAGTATGAAATCAGCAAAAATTTTCATCATCTTTACTTTTCTTTTGGCTTTTGCATTAGGTCTTTACACAACTTTTGCGACTGGTATCAATACGCAACAAAATCCCTTCCCAAATGAATTAAAAGGTTATGAGTTTTTTGGAGAAGGAAAATTAAAAACTCTAAAACTTGGTTTTTCAAAAAGAAAAGATGTAAAAGATATTTTTGGAAAATCATGCGAAAAGTCTTGTAATTATGACGAAAACTTTAAAATAAAATTTGAATATTTGGCAGCATTAGATGATTGCATGACAACAGAAGATATTCGTGACAGAACTATGTGTCCTCAAAATGAATTCATCGGAACTATATCTTCTATCATAATTGAACCAAGACAATCTCAAATTTTAAGAGAGGTTTCAACATCAAAATTTAGTAAGTTTTCAGGTGGAACTACGGCAGAAAAAGGCAGCGACTTGAGTATTTCCTATACCTCTTTTACTGATAAATATGGTCTTAAATATTCAATTATTAATAATCCCCCAGAAAATAGTATTCTTCATTCACAATATCCTCCTTTTGTTGGAGGAAAGTTATATTCAATAAATTACGTTTTTACCAATGACATGATACGAAAGATTTTTACAGTAGAATATAATATAAGAGAACAAGAACTGAAAAATTAAAAGATTTTATGCAATTTTCATTTGATACAAACTTAAACAAAATCGCCGCCAAGGTTGAAGCCAACGAGCGTTTGACCTTTGACGAAGGGATGTCCTTATTTGCAACCGATGATTTGAATGCACTCGGCAAATTAGCAGATTTTGTCCGGCGAAAAAAACACGGCAAAACGACATATTACAACGTCAATCGGCATTTTAATCACACAAATATCTGCGTGGCGGACTGCAAATTTTGCGGTTTTTACAAACGGGCGCGGCAAGAAGGTGCATATACGCACAGTATCGAAGAAGGAATTGAAATTGCGCGAAATGCTGTGGCGGAAGGCGCGACTGAGCTTCATATTGTCGGCGGATTAAACACAAAATTACCGTTTGAGTATTACACCGACCTGTTTTCTTCGCTCAAGCGTGAGTTTCCAAAACTACACGTTAAAGCATTGACCATGGTGGAGTTAGACTTTTTTGCCCGATTTTATAAAATGTCGGACGAAGAAGTTATAGAAAAATTGAAAGCCGCAGGAATGGATTCGTGTCCGGGCGGTGGCGCAGAAGTTTTTGCCGAGCCGACTCGTTCGCGTATTTGCGACCATAAATGCGATGGCGACCGTTGGCTTGAACTCGCCGGAAAAGTTCATAAAGCAGGCTTAAAGACAAATGCAACAATTCTTTACGGACATATCGAAACGATTGAAGACCGCGTAGATCATTTTGTCCGTTTGCGCGAACAGCAAGACAAAACGGGCGGCTTCCAATGCTTTATTCCGTTGGCGTTTTATCCGAAAGACACGGCTTTATCGAGTTTGCCGGGACCTGACGGCGTTGATTCACTCAAAACAATCGCTGTTTCGCGCCTTATGCTCGATAATTTTGACCATATCAAAGCCTATTGGGTGATGCTCGGCAAACACTTGGCGCAAACGGCTCTCCATTTCGGCGCAAACGATCTGGATGGAACAATTACCGACGGCGGGGAACTGACTGAAAAATACTCAATCGAAAACGGCGAAGTAAAAATGACCAAACAGGAATTGATCCAACTGATTGAAAATGCAGGTTTTGAAGCAGTTGAACGCGATACGGTTTACAATCGGGTGGAAAAGGCAACAGTGTAAAGGTAAAAACATGAAAAAGTGGGTATGGTTTTGTATTTTTGTCTTGTTGGGATTCAATTTTAGTTGCGAAAAAAACGTGACGGCAGATCCGAAAGAATTTTCGTTGGAAATGAACCGAACGCTTTGTTATGGAACTTGTCCTGTCTATTACTTAACTTTAGCGAATGACGGAAAAGTTGTTTTTGTTGGAGAAAAATTTACTAAAACAATCGGCAAAGCCGAAGGACAAATCAATCCGGAAAAGATCAAACAATTAATTGCGGAAATTAACCAATCAAAGTTTTTCTCCTTTAAAGATGACTACGGATATGAGTCTAAAAATTGTTCAAGCACATCGACAGATTCACCAAGCGTTACCCTTAAAATTAAGTTTGATAAAATAGAAAAGACAATCAAACATTATCAAGGATGTTTTGTAAACGAGACCTTTAGTCAAGCAAATGGACTAAAATCGCTGACCGATTTGGAAAATAAAATTGATGAAATTGTAGGCACAAAACAATGGATTGGAAAGTAAAATGAGTGCAATTCCCAAAAGTAAGTTGACTCCGCAAGAATACTTAGAGTTTGAACGTAAATCCGAAGAAAAACACGAGTATTTTAATGGCGAAGTCTTTGCGATGGCAGGAGCCAGACGCAATCACAATAAGATTACAACAAACTTGGGCGGATTAATTTGGCAACATTTAAAAGGAAAAAGTTGTGAATCTTATTCAAATGATATGCGCGTTTTCGTTCCGCAAACAGGTCTTTACACTTATCCTGATTTGGTTGTCGTGTGCGGAGAACCACAGTTTCAAGATGATGTTTTTGATACACTTCTGAATCCGATTTTGATTATCGAAGTCCTTTCCGAAACAACCGAAAATTACGATAGAGGCAAAAAATTTCAGCATTACCGAAGTGTCGAAAGTTTGCACGAATACGTTTTAGTTTCAACTGATGAAGCCAGAATAGAAAAGTTTGAAAAAACAGGCGATGGCTTTTGGTTCTTGTCCGAAGCTATCGGAATTGATTCGGAAATTGAACTAACTTCAATCGAATGTAAAATTGCACTTGCCGAAGTTTATGACAAAATAGATTTTTCGATTGAAGGAAATTAGATTTATTGAATCTGTGAAAAAGCAACTGTATAAACAACATAACTCATCCTATGAAAGAACATAGGAGAAAATTTAATGAAATCCATTGCTCTAAGTCTGATATTTTTTGTTGCTCTTGCCTCACAAATATCAGCTCAATCTCTTTTGAAAGACGGCAAAATCCCTGACGATTTACTCATCAATCTTAAAGGATATGGGGCGTGGGGATTTGGCAGTTTTGAAATAAATATAACATCAACCGGAGATTGGTCATATTTATACAAAGGATTAACAGTAACTATTCCCGAGGGATTATCAATTGACGGAAAACCCATCAAACCTCCTAGATATTTAAAGCCGCATTTATCTGAACAAAAGCTAAAATCACTGATTGCCGAATTTGAAAAGATGCAATTTCTAAAATTCAGCGATCACTTTCCTGACCCAAACGAAGACAATGATGGCGGTGCTACTGATCAAGGTAGGGAAACAATTTCAATTCGGATTAACGGACAGACAAAAGAAGTTTCTTATGATCTTGGGGACTTTAACAAACGAACAAGAATCCTTCGTAATTTAGCTGAAAAAATCCGAGGGGCAGGCGTTTGGAATTATGAAAATAACGAAATCCCTGAAAACTTTGAAGTTTCTTATCAACTTCCTGATGAAGATAACATGCGCCGAGAATTCAAAATTAGGGCAAACGGCGAAATCATTCAAAGCATTATTACTAAACAACCATTTTCGATGAAAGTTGAAAAAGCTGGCAAAATTTCACAGAAGAAAGTTAAACAATTAATTGAGGAATTTGAACAAGTTGGTTTTTCCGTATTTAGATTTTCAAATTTATCAAAATACGATGGCTGCCTAAATGAGCCTGTTTCCAATCAGGAAAAAAGAAAACACATTAATGTTCAAATCAATTACATTCTTCAAATGTATGCCTCGCTTTATGAAAACTGTAATGCAAAAGCTGAAACGAATGCGGCAAAGTTTGAATATATGGCAAATGTGATTGAAAATTTATTGAAAGAGGTTGGAACAATTAAATAAACTTATTCACCAAGATTTGTAATAAAGTGTTTTTCAATGAATAATCCTAAACAAAATCTCATTCGTATCTTACAAAATGCTCACGCAGGCGAACTTGCCGCCGCTTTTGCCTATCGCGGACATTGGAAATCAGTAAAAAATACTCAACAAAAAGAGCAAATCAAAGAAATCGAAGCTGAAGAATGGGCGCATCGTGAAGGTGTTTACGCTTGGCTCGAAAAACTAGACGCTAAACCTCGCAAACTGCGTGAGGCATTTTTTTGGACAATCGGGCGCACATTGGGTTTAACTTGCTATTTCTCAGGTTGGTTTTTTCCGATGTATTTTGCCGGACGTTTAGAAAGCCAAAATGTGCAGGAATACTTGCACGCAGCCGAGTTTGCTAAAGAACTTGGTTTGGATGATTGCGTCGCGGAAATGCTCGAAATGTCCGCTGTTGAACAAAAACACGAAGACTTTTTCAAAGAAATTGTCCAAAATCATTTCCTTTTGCGTCCTACCAAATTTTTCTTTCGTTGGGGATAAATGGATTTTGGATTTTGGATTGCTGATTTTGAATTGTAAAATCAAATCAGCAATCGCAATTCCTAAAAATGCCTAAAAAACGTAGTAAATTACAAACCAAAGCCGAGCTTTATGCTGTGCGTTCCCTACTCGGAGCGATTGGCGCATTACCGCTCAAAACCTCGATGAAATTCGGCAAAAAAGTCGGTGTTTTTCTTGCCAAACGCTTTCCTAAACTGCAAAAAACCGCTCGCCGTAATTTAGCAATCGCGTATCCCGAAATGTCTGAATCTGAACGAGAGAAAATAGCGCTTGGGACATTTGAAAGTTTAGGCAGACATCTCGGATTCGTCTCACATTTTCGCAAGTTTCAGCACGAAGATATTCGGAATTTAGTCGAAGTTGTTGGTAAAGAAGATTATTTTGATCCTGCTGATGCGACGGGGCGCGGAATTTTGTTTTTTACGGGACATTTCGGCAGTTGGGAGGTTTTTAATCTGCTTCCACCCGCTTTTGGCTACGGAATGAATATTTTGGTGCGCCGGCTTGATAATCAGCTTGTGGAAAACTTTGTGGATAAAATGCGAACTCGTTTCGGCTCAACCACTTTGGACAAAACAAAATCCGCCCGCAAAATGTTCAGAGTATTAGAAAACGGTGAACTTTTGGGCATTTTAGCTGATCTAAATGTTCAGGAACGTGAAGGTGTTTTCGTTGATTTTTTCGGCGTTCCCGCTTCGACCACGACCAGCATCGCTAAATTAGCTCTGGCAACCAATGCAATTGTTTTACCGGCTTTTGCCGTCTGGGAAGAAGAAAAACAGAAATATGTCGTCTATCTCGAACCGCCAATAGAGTATCAAAAAACGGAAAACACTGATGAAGACATCAAAAAATTAACTCAGGATGTCACCAAAATTGTCGAAAAATACGTCCGCAAATACCCTGAACAATGGCTCTGGATTCACAAACGCTGGAATACGCGCCCAAAAGGTGAAACAGGACTTTATTGATTTACCTGCTTAAACCATTCAACAAATTTCGGAATTCCCTCTCTAATTTTGGTAGTTGGATTATAGCCTAGTAGATCTTTCGCCTTGGAAATATCGGCAAAAGTAATCGGCACATCACCGGGCTGCATCGGCTGACGGTCAATAATTGCTTTTTTACCGAGATTTTCTTCTAATACCTCAATCAGCTCACGCAGTTCAATCGTTTGCGATTCGCCCAGATTGAAAACTTCGTAGTTCGCTTTATCATAATCAATTGCGGCTCGCACACCTTGGATAATATCGTCAACAAAAGTGTAATCGCGACGGGTTGTGCCATCGCCAAACATTTGAATCGGTTTGTCTTCCCAAATCAGTTTAGAAAATTTATGGATTGCCAAATCAGGACGTTGACGCGCTCCGTAAACCGTAAAAAATCGCAAGCAAATTGTCCTAATATCGTAAAGATGCGAATAGGTATGGCACAAAAATTCGCCCGCCGCTTTGGTTGCCGCGTAGGGCGAAATTGTTTGGTGAATGCGGTCATCTTCGGCAAATGGAACTTTGGAATTTATCCCGTAAACACTTGAGGATGAACCAAATACAAATTGTTTAACTCCAAATTCTTTGGCGCATTCCAACAGATTCAAAGTGCCGTTGACATTAACATTTGCGTAAAGTTTCGGATTTATTAAAGATGGGCGAACGCCTGCCCACGCCGCCAGATGAACAATTGCATCAAATTTGTTTTCACTGAAAATTTTCTGCAAACTTTCGGCATCGCAAATGTCATTTTCAAAAAGCGTGTAGTTTGGATTCTGCAAATGTGCGGAAATATTGGCGCGTTTAATGTCCGGCGAATAAAATTCGTTAAAATTGTCCAAAGCGAAAACGTGCCAAATGTTTTCAGCCAACAATTTATCTACCAAATGCGAGCCGATAAAGCCCGCGCCGCCTGTTACTAAAATATTTTTCATCAATTTAACTTTGGAAAAGATTTCCCTGGAAAATTATCACACAGTTTAAAATCGGTCGCAAAAGTTAGTTAAGAAAACGACCTTTCGCATAATAGCGGTGAAGCAATTCTTCTAAAAAGCCTTCGTAGGTAAAAGTCTGTAAATCATAGCTGGGCTTGATTTTATACATAATCGGCAGAGCCACGCGCCACGCCATCCAAAGCCGCTGACGGTCAGACAAATCCCAACGGCGGCGCAAAAATGTTTCGACCACTTCAATTTCGGCATCGGTTACGCTTTTTAAATCACCCGTAAAAGGAATTTGTTTTTGCACCCGCCGAAACGCTGCATCAGCCGTCGGATTTGAAAATGTATCGGCAAAAGTCGGAGCTTCGTCAGTTCGTTCGCGGACAACCACGGTTCCGGCAAATAAATCACCTAATCGCTGGTCGCGGTTACTCATAAAAATCGTGATTAGCCCGATAGAATAAATCGGAATGATAAAACCCGGGAAAGTATCAAAAAGCCGCAAAAGATTTCGCGCCAGAGCCTCCCAAAAAGTTATCGGGCGACCATCTTCCCGAATGACCCGGAGCTTCATCAGCCTTTTACCCGGCGTTTGTCCGTTCCAAATCCATTCAAAAAAAACAAAATAACCCGCAAAAATCAGAAAGAGAATAATTATCAAAATCGCCAGTGTCCATTTTGGCATTTCATCAAGAAACTGCGAAAAACCTTCTTTTTGAATGGATTGCCCTACTTTGGTCAAACTAATCAAAGCCCAAGCCACCACAAAGATCGAAAGATATTGGATAAAATGGTCAACTACAACTGCTAAAAACCGATTCCCGATCGAAGCTAATGCAAAGGCAAGTTGAACCCGCTCAGGAGTTTCGATGATCAAAGTTTCTTCAGTTTCGATTATTTGCGACATCGTTTTTGATTATAAAGAAAATTATCTTTTGCGGGAAATCTTTTGTTTCAATTTCATTATTTTTTCTTTTAGACGGCGAAACGATAGTCTTTTAAAGCGATTTTCTTTTAGCGCAACACTGACAATTTCGTGCGCTTCGTCCGTTTCGGTAATATCAGCAATCGGTTTTCTCTGTTCCGCAGTTGCATCTTTTTCATAACTCAAATTAATCAGCACAGGAAAATGGTCTGAACCGCAAGAATTTTTTATTCGCTGCAAATTAATTAAGCGAAAATGATGCGAATGAAAAACGTGGTCGAGTGGCAAGCGAAAGATTTTATGTTGGGCGTGAAAAGTATTGTAAAAACCACGCCCAACCCGCGGGTCAAGCGGTCCGCTGATTCGTTTGAAAAGCCGCGTTGAATATGACCACGCCGCATCGTTCAAATCGCCTGCAACGATACACGGCAAATTTGATTCGCGCACGGCTTTTCCCACCAAAAGCAATTCACCATCGCGCTCGGTTGAACGCCCTTTTTCCTCCGGCACCGGCGGGCGCGGATGGACTCCGTGAAAAGCAATATCGTCACCGGAACGCAATTTTATCTGCGTATGAATCGAAGGAATATCTTCCTGGATAATAAACTGGACTTCTGTATCGTGAATTTCAAGCCGCGAAAAAAACATCATTCCATAATGATTTTCGAGAATATGCGAAACCTCAAATGGATAAATCTGCTTTAATTCTGCCAGATTTTCCGCCCAAATTTTATTTGGTTCAGCTAGCAAAATTACATCTGCATTGACCGATTTAATAAATTCCAAAACTTCAGAATAACGCTCATTTTCCATCAAAACATTAAAAATCAGAATGGAAATATTTGTATCATCAAAATCAGGTTCGCGGGCATTTTGAACCTCTTTCGGAAAAATCGGTGTAAAAGGCAGAACGCAACGAATTTGATAAATAGTGCAGATAATTAAAACGAGGCAGAAAAGATAGTCAAAGACATTTCTGAAATCAAAAGTAAAAATTTCAAAAATCAGCGAAATTATCAGAACAAAAAGCACCTGCAAACGCGGAAAGTCGCCCAATCGAATAAACCAATTTGCACTGCGAATAAAAGGTTTAATCGTTAGAATTATAGCTAAAACACCAATAATTATTGATAACCATTTCATTCTTTATCAAATTTCAAGTAGGTTCTTGCTGCGTCAAACAATGCAAAGTTCCTAATCCCCAAACCAAATCAACCGCATGAATGCCGACAACTTTGCGGGTTGGAAAGTGTTCAGCTAAGATTCCCAGCGCAATTCTGTCATTTTCATCATTAAAAGTCGGAACTAAAACGCTTTCGTTGGCAATGTAAAAATTGGCGTAACTTGCCGGAAGTCGTTGTCCGTCAAAGATTAAAGGCGCAGGCATCGGTAGTCGCACCAGATTTACCTTGCTTCCATCTTCAAGCCGAAAACCTTCCAATCTTTCGCGGTTTTCTTCTAAAATTCGATGATTCGGGTCGTTTTCGTTTTTTTCTTCGGCTAAGACAATCGTTTTTTTATCAACGAAGCGGCAAAAATCGTCAATATGTCCGTGAGTGTCATCGCCGACAATTCCTTTGTAAAGCCACAAAGTATTGGTCGCACCGATATTTTGGCGAAAAACTTGTTCGTAATCTTCGCGGGAAAGATGCGGATTGCGGCATTGAGTTTTGTAATCAAGCAAACATTCTTCGGTGGTTAAAAGTGTTCCCGCGCCGTTGACATCAATCGCGCCCCATTCCAAAACGACTTCCTGACCTTTGTATTCAACCTCAAAAAGTTTGCGATTATTGGACTTAGCGTATTTGATGGCGACTTGGTTATCTAACTTCCAATCATCATATTTTGCCCAAGCATTAAAACTGAATTTGATAACGGCAATTTCTCCCGTTTCATCATTTTTGACAAACATCGGTCCCGAATCACGCATCCAGCCGCGATTATGCGGGATTTGATGAAACTCGATTTTATCGAAGTTTGCGCCGACTTTGTTTAAAACACTTTTTGCCTTTGCCTGATGTTTTTCGTCCTGGACAAGAATGGCGACAGTTTCGCCGCCTTCGATAAGTTTGCGCGTAATTTCGCCGTAAACCCAATGAATCGGCGCAATTTTGCCCGGAAAATCATTTTTATTGCTGCACCAGCCAATCCAGGTTGCACGATGTTTTTTCCATTCGGCAGGCATTTTAAATCCTGCTTCAAGCGGAGTTTTTTTCATAAAAGCTAATTTGCCACAGAGGACACAGAGAACTCAGAGATTTTATTCAACTTTTTTGAATTCTTTATAAGTGCAAAGTTCAGGTAAATCAACTATTGACCTTCCGTCTGGAGACTTTTGACATTGACACTCAAATCTAAGTTTATCTTCAGTTTGCAAAGTAACTCGAATCCTACATTTATATTCTGGTTGCGTGTTCTCAATGACTTCCGCAGTTTTTTCATCAATAATAATAAAGCGATGTCTTTTTTTATAAACTACGTCGTTTGGAGCAAATATTTCAGCACTTACAAAATTATCATCTAGAAAATTTAGTGTAGCTTTTGGAGAATCTACCGAAATCCACTTGCCATAAATTTTATGTTTGGACTCTTGATTTGAACACGAAGCAATTATGGTAATAAAAGCTAAAAGGATGAAAATAGTTTTGCTTTTCTCCATTTATCTGTGTTCTCTGTGGCTAAAATCAATCAATAAATCTCTTTTGCAAATCGCCGTAATTTTCGATGCGTCTGTCGCGGAAAAATTGCCAATTTCGGCGGACATCTTCGGTTCTGGCGCGGTCTAATTCAACCACCAAAACTTCTTCTTTATCGTCGCTTGCCTGTGCAATCACAACGCCGAACGGATCGGCTACGAAACTATGCCCCCAAAACTGAATTCCGTCAGTGCCTTCGGTAAAAACTTCGTGACCGACCCGATTGACCGAAACAACATAAAGTTCATTAGCAATCGCGTGTGAACGCTGAATAGTTTGCCAGGCGTCTTGCTGCGATGCACCAACCTCTTCTTTTTCAAATGGATGCCAGCCGATCGCGGTCGGATAAAAAAGAACTTCTGCACCTTTTAAGGCGGTCAGCCTTGCACCTTCGGGATACCATTGATCCCAACAAATCAGCGTGCCGATTTTGGCTTTTGCAGTTTCAAAAGCCTTAAAGCCCAAATCTCCCGGCGTAAAATAAAATTTTTCGTAGTAAGCAGGATCATCTGGAATGTGCATTTTGCGGTAAACGCCGACATTTTCACCGTTTTCACCAATCACGACCAAACTGTTATGAAAGACACCGACAGCCGAACGGCGTTCAAAAATCGGTGCAATAACCGTTACCTTTTTATCTTTGGCAATCTTGCTTAAATGTTGAAATGACACACCTTCCAACGGTTCGGCTAAATCAAATAGATCAACATCTTCACGTTGGCAAAAATATTGCGAACGAAACATTTCCGGCAAACAGATAATTTCCGCGCCTTTTCCGGCGGCTTCAGTGACAAATTCACCTGCCCGTTTCAGATTTTCTTCGATATTGGCGGACATTGACATCTGCACTAATCCGACTTTGTATTTTTGTTCTCGATACATAGTTTTTAGGGTAATCAAAGAATAAATTTAACGCAAAGTGATTCAAGTAAAAAGTAAAAAGTAAAAAAGCATTTCTTAAAATTTGCTACTTTGCATCCTTGCCTCTTTGCGTTGATAACTTGCCTTATCCAAAAATAAAGACGGCTTTTCATTTCTGAAAAGCCGTCTCAATCCCTCAAGGGAAAACCTTAAAACTTTTACCAGATCAGGCGCGGATTCGTTTTCTTTTGCAATAATTTACGCATTTTTAAGCGTGCTTTGTGCAATTGCGATTTAGAAGTTCCGACCGAACAACCTAAGATCCGTGCAACTTCTTCGTGTTCGTAGCCTTCGACATCATGCAGAACAAAGACTTTTTTGTAGCCGTCGGGCAATAAAGCGATAGCTGAATCAAGCGCGATCTTATCAACAATCGGCATTTTGGCTTGATTTTCCGTGCCGTTCACAATTTGCACTGGAGTTTCGCCTTCTTCGGTAGTTTTTTCAAACTTCACTGTGCGTTTGCGAAAGTGCATTAAAACTTGGTTGACGGTCATTCGATGGAGCCAGGTTGTAAAAGCCGAATCGCCTCTGAACGAACCAATCTTACGATAAAGCTGGATAAAAACTTCCTGAGTTAAATCTTCGGCTTCGTGCGTGTTCTGCAACATTCGCAAACAGAGCGAGTAAACCCGTCGATGATGGCGATTATAAAGTTCTTCAAAAGCAAACATGTTGCCTTTAGTTGCTGATTGAGCAAGCGTAAAGTCGCTGCTGGTATCAGAAATATTTTCAATAAACTCAGGTGCTTCAATTTCGAGCGTCCCGGCACTTTGCCAAATCGGATAAGTTAAAGTTTCTGTCGTAGTCATTTTTCAAGTTCCCCCTTGCGAGATAACTTATATCAAATACCGTGCCAAACCCTGAATCCCTTGAAAATTGAGCTAAAAACACGAAAAAAACCCTTTTTTTATAAGATATTAGGCATACTTTTTACTAAATGGTTCATCTTAAGATTAGTTTAAACCAAAGCGTGTAGTATTGAACGTATTTAATACACCAATCGGTGTAGTGTGTTTCGATTTAGGACTGTTTGTTGAGAATGGCGGATTAATTATTCCGTTCTCAAAAATGATCGACACACAGAATGTCGTTGATTCTGTTGAGAGAATTTCTATTAACAATTAGAGTTCCAGAAAGACAACATATTTTAATGATGTTCTTCTGGAACTCTAAAACGTTTTGGAATGATAACTATCTCACTTAGTGATTTACACCTTGATAGTCTTCTTCGTCGCTAGGAGGCGTTTGTCCGCGTCCGGTGGTTCTGCCCACGCCTAAATTATCAAAATTCAGCATTGCATTGAACAATAATGAAAAGCTGCCGTGTGTTTCGTGTCTCCACATTGGATTATTGGCAAACATTACGACATGACCTTTGCCAACCGGAACATCTACAACTGCCGCTTTGCCCGCTAGTTCTGAGCCGCCTGCCAACATTCCGCTGACAAAAAGTTCTTTTTCGGGAGCGAATCGCAAAACAACACGCGGCCGGGTTTCCGGCGCAGGCTGTTGAGCAAAAGCATTCGGATCAGGTGTAACCGGAGGCAGTAAAGAATCAGGTTTTCGACCTTGAACAATGTCAGGATCATCTGCACTTCCGCGCCCTGATGGACGACTGCCTGCATTTTGCCCACCGCCTTGTCCTCCGCCGCCGAAGCCGCCGGGACCTCCGAAGCCGCCAACATTCAAAAGCGGAGCTTGATTGAAATAGACAGCTAACTTTTCGTCATAACCATAAGCAATCGGACTATTACGGTCGGCAAATGTCGTATTCAAAACAGAGCCTTGAGCTTTCAGAATAGTTGCATTTTGAATTGAAACGCCACTGGTAATTCCGTAATCAATTGCAATCGAAGCATTTCCACCAACAGTAATGAACAACCCGCCGGATTCAACAAACTCAGCTAATTTAGCAACGCCCTGAATTCCCATTCCACCACGAATGTCATCAGTTGTATCTGGCGAATCACCCATATTTGGAGTCAAATCTGATTTTTTCCAAGGCAATGGGGCTTCTTTGTCGCTCAGTTTTGTTTGTCCACGCACAATATTTTGTGCGCTGCCACCGACAGGTCCCCAAATAATAACGTCAAATTTTTCACGCAAATTCGGAATTTTTGCCAAATTCTGGTCAGAAATATAGGTATAAGGAATACCAAGTCTATCAAATTCAATTCGATACCAACCTTCATTTTGCGTGTTAATCCAAGTATGCACAAACGCAATTCGCGGAATGCCGACATCGTGTGTTTTAACTTCAGGAAGTTTATCAACAGCATTAACCGTTAAACCCAAGTTGGTTGCTTCTTTGCTTAAACGAGCTCCTACATCACCCGGATTTCCTTCAGCCTTGATAACATATGAACCGGCATTAAAATTCTTATCACCAACTTTAAAAGTCGATTCTGCCGATGTAAATTTAATGTCTTTTAATCTGAATCTTAGTTGAGCAATTGCACTTTCGCCTGTGTGATTGACCACCCAACCCACAGTTCCGCTACCTTCGACCTTGCCAGTTACTTTGATCATTCCATTGGTTAAAGTCATTGGGGCATCAAGGATTTTTTCATCTTTGACACGAACTGTTTTAACATTATGAAGCGGTCCGAGCGTCCAACCTGTATCATCATAAGGCGCCGGATCATTGACATTGTAATACTGCGTATCGAGCAGCATATCAGCCATTCTGGAATACGGCTGATCCATTCGGACAACATAGCTGCCCGCGCCGAATTTGCCTTCTTTGGTTTCAATTTCTTTATCAAGTTTGTGAACTTCACAGCCTTGTAATTTCAACAGATTAACTAATTCGGCGGCTTCGACCGGACGGGTTTCGCTAGCTGGTAAAACGTAGGCGGCGGGACCTTCGGTCTTAGCTTTAGCAACCGAGCGTTTACTCTTCAGATAAAAATTGCTGAGGAATTTATCTTTATTATTTGAAGTGTAGTTCATCGCCAGTAAAATCGCGCTTTGCTGCATATTGACGTTGTTTCGCAATGACCATTTAACTCTTGGCAACGGCGGATTCGGGCGAAACCAATCGCGTTGGGATTGATTGCCAACATTGCGGTCTTGGGTGTCTGCGCCGCCATTTCCGAAAGTTTCATAAAAACGCCCGATCGAGTTGTGACCGTTAGCAACATAGAACATATAATTCGGAGCCCAACCATCATAGAACCCGTGTGTCCAGACTCCCGGCACACCGCGTTTGGTCATTTCCTCAATTTCGTGATACGCCATTGCTTGCCACTCGTTGACCACAATCGGGTCCAGCCAAGCATTATAAGGACCTGTTCCCGTCGAAGTGTAAAGAAACGGAACCGATTCGTGCAGATCGTGCAAAACTGTCGGATGATATTCCAGGAAAGTCGCCATCTGATTGCGGGAAAGTGCGAGTGCCATTCCGAGACTGTCACGATTATTGTCGTGAGCGACATATTTTCCCCAATAAATCAGTCCAGGAGCGCGTTTGCCTTCGTTGGCTTTGCGGTAATTGTAAAGATCAACCATCATATCGCGCCCGTCAACTTCGAGCGTTGGTGTGATCATCACGATCACGTTTTT
>DAORIL010000024.1:0-22857 GCA_035438525.1 Pyrinomonadaceae bacterium | reverse complement strand
GCCAAGATGAAAAACTGCGACAATGGCATCTTTAATCGGATTGCCTTGTTCATCGCGCACTACACCCTTAATCACGCCAAAGCCTGATGTTTTTTCAATAACTACGATTTTTGCTTGGGTTTCGGGAGCTAGCCAAAATGACGCAAAAAAAGAATTAAGCAAAAAAATGCTCAGCTTAATCAAATTTTTTCTTTGGAAAGCAGTAAACAACATCTTGTAAAAAGCAACCTCCGTTTAAAGTTTAGGGAGACTCTAAGGAGAGTTAAACATTAGCAAGAGTCTTAGAAGACTTTTCGCACCAAATTAATATTTTCATTGTATCCGTCAAATGTGTCAAGTCCCTAGACCACTGTGTTCAATAATATGATGCGCCAAACTTGACAAAGTTGCCTCAAACGGTAGAATAAGTTTTGCGTAAAACGCTACGCGGAGACGTGGCTGAGTGGCTGAAAGCGGCGGTTTGCTAAACCGTTGAAGCCGTTAAACGCTTCCACAGGTTCGAATCCTGTCGTCTCCGCCATCTTTATTTTAGGTTTTAGATTGGCTATCAGCTATTTAAGTTTGATAGCTTTTCGTGTTTTTGGGCAAAATTATGATTGAGGTTGAAAAAGTTCGGAAACTTGCGCTTGCATTTGAAGAAACGGTTGAGTTGCCTCATTTTGAACTAATTTCGTTCCGCATCAACAAAAAGATTTTTGCTACAATGGACGTTGAAAAGAAACGGGTTATGCTCAAATTATCGCTCACTGAACAATCATTATTTGTTGATAATCGAACGGTTTATCCGGTTCCAAATGCTTGGGGTGCAAAAGGTGCAACTTATTTTGATTTGGAAACTGTTCGGGAAAATGTATTCAAAGATGCTCTGAGAACTGCGTATTGTTTAGTTGCACCAAATAAATTAGCCGAAAAATATTTGAAGTAAAGTTCTATGCAATTTATCAAAATTTATCTGATTACGCTTCCCGTTTTCTTTGCCATTGATATGATTTGGCTTGGTTTCGCGGCGCGAAATTTTTACCGCGAAAATATCGGGCAACTACTCAAAGATAATGTAAATTGGACTGCAGCGATTATTTTTTACCTGATGTTTATTGCAGGATTGATTTTGTTCGTTATTTCGCCGGCGATTGAGAAAAGTTCATGGACATATGCATTGATTTACGGAGCATTATTTGGGCTGATCACATACGCGACTTATGATTTGACTAATTTAGCCACTCTCAAAGATTGGTCTTTAACGGTTGTCATTGTTGATATGATTTGGGGAATGATTCTATCGGCTTCGGTTTCGACCATCAGCTATTTTATTTCGACTAAACTTGCGGTATGAACGAATTTCTCGGAGCAATTTTGGTTATTTTTGCTTCGGCAAATGTTGGTTTTATAGTTTCGCTGATTAAAAAACGAAATGATGTTGCAGATATATTTTGGGGAATTGGGTTTATTGTAGTTGCTTGGACTTTGTTTATTTTTTCTCAATCATTTAATTTTCGCAGTTTGATTGTGAATTTACTGGTTACGATTTGGGGGTTGCGTCTGGCGTTTCACATCAGCTTGAGAAATCACGGCAAAGGCGAAGATTTTCGATACAAAGCGTGGCGCGAAAGTTGGGGCAAAACTTTTTATTGGCGGTCATATCTCCAGGTTTTTATTTTGCAAGGTTTATTTCTTTTCCTCATTTCATTGCCGATAATTTTTGTAAATACACGAATTGCAGAGCTTAGCCTGTTTGATATTTTAGGTTTGATAATTTGGCTGATTGGATTTTTCTTTGAAGCGGTTGGTGATTACCAACTTTTGCAATTTACCAAAAATCCTGCGAATAAAGGGAAAATTATTCAAACCGGATTGTGGAAATATACACGCCATCCGAACTATTTTGGCGAAGTTGTGCTGTGGTGGGGAATTTTTTGTTTTGCGTTGTCTGTGCCTTTTGGATTTTTAACGATTATTAGTCCAATCACAATAACTTTTTTAATTCTCTACGTTTCGGGAATTCCAATGTTGGAGAAAAAATACGAAAATAATCCCGAATTTGCTGAATACAAAAAACGGACAAGCGCATTTTTCCCGATGTTGCCGAAAAAATTATGATTATTTGTGACTTAAATCCAAAATCATAAATCCGAAATCCAAAATCGAAAAATGTATATTCCAAAACATTTTATTGAAACTGATAAAGAAAACCTTATCGCCTTTATGCGCGAGTTTAATTTTGCCACGCTCGTCACGGCAGAAAACGATTTGCCGTTTGCTACACATTTACCTTTTATAATTGAACGTCGAGACGATAAAATTTATTTGTTAGCGCATTTAGCTAAAGCCAATCCGCATTGGCAACAGTTTGAAAATAACGATGTTCTCGTAATTTTCCAGGAGCCGCACGCCTACATTTCACCGTTGCATTACGAAAAAACAGAAAATGTGCCGACTTGGAATTATATTGCGGTTCACGCTTACGGGCATGTGAAAACTTTTCCACCTGTGGAAAACTTAATCCTTCTGGAAAAACAAGTTAAAGCTTTTGATAAAAGATATTTTGAGACAAATTGGCAACAAATTTCGGACGAATACAAAATAAATCTGGCAAAAGGCGTAGTTGCCTTTGAAATTGAAGTCACGGACTTGCAAGGAAAGAAAAAACTCAATCAAAATAAAACCGGAAAAGATGCAGAAAACGTCATTGAAGCGTTTGAAAAAAGTGAAAACGAAAACGAAAAACTGATTGCCAAATATATGAAAGAAGTGCATCAATAAATGGATAAGTTATTAAACAACAACGATTACAAGGCTTGGCTTTCTGAATTGAAATCCACTATTAAACAAAGGCAAATTAAAGCTGCCTTAGCCGTAAATTCCGAGCTAATTCTTATGTATTGGGAGTTAGGAAGCCAAATTGTCGAAAAACAGGAAAATGCTAAATGGGGTTCAGGTTTTATTGATCAACTAAGCAAAGATTTAAAGACTGAATTCTCCGAAATGGGAGGCTTTTCATTATCGAATCTTAAAAATTGTCGGCAGTTTTATTTGTTTTATAGCCAGAATCAAAAAAGCCAACAACTTGTTGGCGAATTACAATCTACAATTTTTTCTATTCCTTGGGGACATCATTTGCTTATTCTCAGAAAGATAAAGAATCAAAATGATGCACTTTTTTATATTCAAAAAACCATTGAAAACAATTGGAGCAGAGCTGTCTTGGAATATCACATTGAAACCCAATTGCATTCAAGGCAAGGTAAAGCCATCACCAATTTTGTCAATACATTGCCCAAACCTGTAGGCGATTTAGCTCAACAAATTATCAAAGACCCGTATAATTTTGAATTTTTAACGCTTGCCGAATCTGCCAAAGAAAAAGATTTAGAACGAGAATTGATTAATCATATTTCAAAGTTTCTGCTTGAATTAGGCAAAGGTTTTGCTTATCTCGGCAATCAATTTACTTTCAAACTTGGCAATAAAGAATATCGTTTGGATTTGCTTTTTTACCATATTCACCTCCGAAGATACATCGTTATTGAATTAAAATTGCAAGAATTTCAACCGGAATTTGTTGGAAAACTGAATTTTTATGTTTCCGCCATCAACGAATTAGTTAAAACAAATGCTGATAACGAAACTATCGGAATTTTGCTTTGCAAAAACAAAGACAATTTTGAAGTAGAATTTTCTTTGAAAGATGTCAATAAACCGATTGGTGTCAGCGAGTTCAAATACAAAGAATTACCTCAAGAAATAAAAAACGCCTTGCCAACTCCGCAAGAGTTAGAAAATCAACTAAAAAATGTAAAATAGAGACTTGCGAAAAACTGATCGCCAAATATATGAAAGAAGTGCATCAATAGAAATTATGACCGAATATCAGCTGGCACAGATCAATATTGCCCGGATGAAAGGAGTAGACATCAACGACCCGATTATGCAGGAATTTGTTGATAATTTGGACAAAGTAAATGATTTAGCCGAAAATAGTGAAGGTTTTATTTGGCGTTTAAAAGATGAATCGAATAATGCGACGAGCATCAATCCATACAAGGATGAGCAAATACTCGTTAATGTTTCGGTTTGGGAAAGTATCGAGGCGCTTGAAAAATTTACTTATAAAACTTTTCATACCGATTTTTTGAAACGGCGAAAAGATTGGTTTCAAACCTTTGGAAAAGCCTCTTTTGCGATGTGGTGGATAAAAAAAGGCGAGTTTCCGACCATTGAGGAAGCAGTTGAAAAATTAGATCATCTGCAAAAAAACGGCGCAAGCGAATTAGTTTTTGATTTTAAGCATAAATTTTCGCCGCCAAAAATTAATGACTGAAGAAGATTACACAATCAGCGAAGAAGCCCAAAGAATCATTGAAAAGACTTTGCAAAACAAAGAAAATTTGATGATTGATACCAAAACGGGTTTGGAAGCGACCTTAAAAATTGGCGAAATTGCCAAATCTGAAAAGGTAAGTTGGGCATTGGTTGGCGGTTTGGCAATGCATCTTTACGGCTCAGACCGTTTGACCAAAGATGTTGATATTATTGCGGATAATCTTTTGCAGATTACAAAAATTCTCGGTCATTTGAAACAAGGTGGTGTGCGTTATGAAATCGAAACTTCCAATAATAAAGTTTCGGTTGATTGGATTATCCGCCGTGATGAAGCGAAAAAATATTATAACCAAGCCTTAAAAGATGCAGTTTTGCTTGAAGGAATTCCGATAATTTCGCCCGAATGGTTGGTGATTTTAAAATATATCGCCGGACGATTTAAAGACCAGGAAGATGCAGTTTTTTTATTAAGCCAAACAGGTTTAGTTAATCGCAACAAAATCAAGGATTTAATTATCAAAATTTCGGGGCGCGAAGGTTGGATTTTAGCCAAAGCAGGCTATCAAAGACTGTTTGCTCTAGCTGATGGAAGAACCGAAAGCGAAGATTCCGAATTTATTGATTCTTAAGAAATTATCCACTGATGGACACAGAAAACACAGATTATTTTAAATCTCTGATGATTTTCTCTGCGTTCTCCGTGTCCTCTGTGGCAAAATTAAATTATGACAACCAGAGTTAGATTTGCACCCAGCCCAACAGGCTATTTACATATCGGTTCAGCCCGAACCGCCCTTTTTAATTACCTTTACGCACGACATACAGGCGGAAAGTTTTTGCTACGCATTGAGGATACCGACCTTGCGCGTTCAACCGAAGAATCAACGCGTTCGATTTTGGATGGTTTGAAATGGCTCGGTTTTGAACCTGACGAAGAAATCGTTTATCAATCAAACAATGCTGACAAACATCGGGCGGCGGTGGCAAAACTTTTGGAAGAAGGTAAAGCGTATCGTGATTTTACGCCGAAAACCGAAACTGCGGATAAAAACGTCAAAGCCGCCATCGTTGAACGTGCCAAAGAAAATCAAGATATGCGGGCAAATCCGTTTCGGGATTTATCCAAAGAAGAATCGGATGCAAAAGCCAACGCTGGCGAACCGTTCGCCATTCGTTTAAAAGTTGCCAAGGAAGGTAAAACTTCGTTTGAAGATGCGGTTTATGGTTTATTGGAACGAGATTACAACGAAATCGAAGACCTCGTTTTGCTCCGTTCCGACGGTCATCCGCTTTATAATTTGGCAGTCGTTTGCGACGACATCGAAATGGAAATCACGCACATCATTCGCGGGCAAGACCATTTGACCAATACACACAAACAAATTTTGATTTACGAAGCCTTAGGCGTAAATCCGCCGAAATTTGCCCATTTACCACTAATTCTTGCGCCGGACAAGAAAAAACTTTCTAAGCGAATTCACGGCGAAATCGTGGCGATGACGACTTACCGCGATGCCGGATTTTTGCCTGAAGCTTTCCGTAATTTTTTGGCGTTATTGGGTTGGTCAAATAAAACTGAGCAGGAAATGATGAGTTTGCAGGAACTGATTGACCAGTTTGAACTGGAAAATATTCATCGGAGCAATGCCGTTTTTAATTTTGAAAAAGATAATCCGAAGCATTGGACGGACGACAAAGCGATTTGGATGAATGCCGAATACATCCGCACGATGCCGATTGAAGAACTGATTCCATTGGTCAAACCTGAATTACAATCCGCCAAACTCTGGCGCGAAGAATATGATGAGGATGAAAAGACGTGGTTTGAAAATACGATCAATTTAATTCGCCAACGCTTTTTTACGCTTAAAGATTTTTCCGCACAAGGTCGCGCATTTTTCAGCGAAGATTTTGATTTTGATCCAGCCGCAATTCAAAAAAATCTGGGCAAAGAACCAAATTTACGGACTTGGCTGCCCGAATTGGCGGACGTTTTGGAAAATGTCGAAGATTTTACCCACGACAATTTGCAAGAAGTCGTCAAAGAATTTTGCGAAGCTAAGGGAACAAAACTCGGCGTTTTACTCAACGGCGCACGAGTTTTGCTGACCGGGCAAGGTGTCGGACCTTCGATGCTGGCTATTTTTGAAACGCTTGGCAAAGATAAAAGTGTGATGCGGTTGAAGAGTCAGATTGTTTGGAATTTATAGTGCAAAAATTTTATGACTTGTGTAAAATGGAAAGCGCAAAGTCTCAAATTGTAAATTAGGAGAATAAGATGGAAACTAATCAAATAAAATTATTAACTTCTCTTGCAAAAAAGATTGAAAGGAAGAAAAAAGACAGGTCACAAATTATTTTAACCCTGCAATCTGCCAAAATTCTCACTAAAAGTGAGAATTTTACAGGACATTATTCTAACTTGAAAAAAGTTGTCGTTTCTAAATGAGTTTATACGAAAGGCGACCTAATTTAATGATTGGTTTTCACGGCTGTGATGAAGCAGTCAGAAATCAATTAGTTACAAATCCCGATAAAGTAAGAAAAAGCGAAGAAACTTTTGATTGGTTAGGTAACGGTTTTTACATTTGGGAGAACAACTACAAAAGAGCCTTAAAATGGGCAGAAGATAAAAAAGCCAGAGGAAAAATTAAAATTCCGACTGTAGTCGGCGTAGTTTATCAACTTGATTATTGTTTAGATTTTACAGACTCAACCTTCATAGAAATAATCTCCGCTTATTACCAGTTAATGAAAGATGATTTTGCGTTAATTGGTAAAACATTGCCCGAAAATAAAGATTTACCAAAAGACGAATATCACGATTTGGTTTTAAGAAATTTAGACTGCGCTGTAATTGAATATTTGCATCAGAAAATTGATGAACAAATTAAGGAAGACGTAACTAAAAACGGTTACACCAATCTAAAACATTTCGATTCCGTGAGAGGTATCTTTACCGAAGGCGGACCAGCTTTTGAAGGGGCTGGCATCCAAACCAAAAATCATATCCAAATTTGCATCAGAAACCTAAATTGCATAAAAGGTTTTTTCATTCCCAGAAACGAAACTAAATTTCCGTAAAAAAGCTCCTATCTCCCTAAAAAAATATGGCTTTAAGTTGGAACGAAATTAAAACCCGCGCGATTGAATTTTCCAAAGAATGGGAAAATGATTTTAACGAACACGCCGAAGCAAAATCGTTTATGGACGCATTTTTTAATGTGTTCGGAATTTCGCGCAAACGGGTTGGAACTTTTGAGCAAAACGTCAAAAAATTTGACGGCAAACAAGGCTTTATTGATTTTTTGTGGAAAGGCGTGATTCTGATTGAGTTCAAATCTCGCGGGAAAAATCTGGACAAAGCGCACACGCAAGCGAGAGATTATTTCCCCGGCATTAAAGACGGTGATTTGCCAAAATATATTTTGGTTTGCGACTTTGAAAGATTTCGGCTTTACGATTTAGAAGAAGATTCGACGGTCGAATTCAACCTCAATGAACTCGTCAATAACGTCCAGCATTTCGGTTATTTGCTCGGTTATCAGAAAAAGATTTACAAGGAGCAAGACCCCGCCAACATCAAAGCCGCCGAATTGATGGGCAAACTTCACGATAGACTTGAAGAAATCGGCTACACCGGACATCCGCTCGAAGTTTATCTGGTTCGCATCCTATTTTGTTTGTTTGCCGAAGATACGACGATTTTTAACAAACAACAGTTTCAAGAATTTATCGAACAACGCACGAGCGAGGACGGGAGCGATCTTGCCGCTAAGTTGCAGGAACTTTTTCAGGTTCTCAACACGCCGAAAGAAAAACGCTTTACCAATCTCGATGAACAACTCGCGGATTTTGCGTATGTCAACGGCAAATTGTTTGAGGAAATTTTGCCAATGGCGAGCTTTGACAGTAAAATGCGGCAGTCTTTGTTGGATTGTTGTTATTTGGATTGGAGCAAGATTTCGCCCGCGATTTTCGGTTCGATGTTTCAGAGCGTGATGAATCCGAAAGAACGGCGCAATTTGGGAGCGCATTACACGAGCGAGACGAATATTTTGAAGCTCATCAAACCGCTTTTTCTGGACGATTTGTGGAAAGAATTTGAGAGCGTCAAAGATAATCGGAACAAACTGCAAGATTTTCATCAACGATTGAGCAAGTTGAAATTTCTCGACCCGGCGTGTGGGTGCGGAAATTTTTTGGTGATTACTTATCGGGAATTGCGTTTGCTGGAAGTGGCGATTTTGAAGGCTTTGCGGAAGAACGGGCAAGCGGTTTTGAACGTCAGCGACATTATTTGGCTGGATGTTGATATGATGTGCGGAATCGAATTTGAAGAATTTCCCGCCCGAATTGCCGAAGTTGCGATGTGGCTCATTGACCACCAAATGAATATGCAGATCAGCAACGAATTTGGTCAATATTTCGTCCGTTTACCGCTACAAAAATCCGCTAAAATCATTCACGGCAACGCTTTGCAGATTGATTGGGAAACGGTGGTCGCCAAAGATGAACTTTCGTTTATTTTGGGCAATCCGCCATTTATTGGTGCAATGATGATGGATGAACGCCAAAGATATGACATGAAACTCGTTTTTAATAATGAAGTTAGTAGTTTTGGAGTTTTAGATTATGTTTCAGCTTGGTATTTGAAAGCGGCTCAATATATTCAAAATACGCAAATTAAAGTTGGTTTTGTTTCAACCAATTCAATCTCACAGGGTGAACAGGTCGGAATTTTATGGAATCCACTTTTTAATCAATATAAAATAAAAATTCATTTCGCACATCGCACTTTTAGTTGGAGAAATGAAGCAAAAGGAAACGCTGCGGTTCATTGTGTAATAATTGGTTTCGCAAATTATGATACTGCTAACAAAACGATTTATGAGTATGAAAATATTAAAAGCGAACCTCACGAGTTATCAGCAAAGAATATAAATGCTTATTTGGTGGATGCAAAAGATTTGTTTATTGAGAACAACTCTAATCCGATTTGTAATATTCCAAAAATGAGTTTTGGCAGTATGCCCCGCGACGGCGGAAATTTAATCTTTACATCAGATGAGAAGGATGAGTTTATTAAACGAGAGCCTAACGCAGAAAAATGGATAAGACCTTATACGGGAGCGCAGGAGTTTATAAACGGCTACATTAGATATTGTTTATGGTTGGTTGATATAAAACCAGATGAATTAAAAAAACTGCCTTTAGTTATTGAACGAATTGAAAGAACGCGAGATTTTAGATTAGCCAGCAAAGCTGAGGCAACACGAAGATTTGCCCAAATTCCATCTTTATTTTGTCAAATTGCACAACCTAACACATCTTACTTACTAATTCCTCGTGTTTCATCAGAACGCAGAAAATTCATTCCAATTGGCTATCTTGATAAAGATGTAATAGCCAATGACCAAGTATTAACCGTTCCAAAAGCATCTTTATTTGAATTTGGTATTTTAACTTCTTCAATGCACATGGCTTGGGTTAAAACGCTTTGCGGACGATTAAAAAGTGATTACAGATATTCAAAAGACATCGTTTACAACAATTACCCATTCCCAGAAAATCCAACCGAAAAGCAAATCAAAGCAATCGAAACCGCCGCCCAAAGAGTTTTGGATGCGCGGGCTGAGTTTCCAAACAGCTCATTAGCTGATCTTTACGACCCGTTGACAATGCCACCCGCGTTGGTCAAGGCGCATAATGAACTCGACAAGTTTGTGGACCTCGCCTATCGCCCGCAACCGTTCACGAGCGAGGCAAACCGGATGGTTTTCCTGTTTGAATTATATGAAAAATATACGGCGGGGCTTTTTGCAGAGCAAAAAAAAGTAAAAAGTAAAAAGTAAAAAGGCAAAAATATTTTTAAAACCTTTGCGTCTTTGCGTTAAAAAAACTATGTTGGAATGATGCCAAAAACTTATATCGAAGACGAATTTTTTGAAAAAATAAATTTTCTCACCGAAGGCGAATATGAAAACTGCGGTTTCTCGAACTGTGATTTTTCAAATTCAAATTTATCGGAAATGACTTTTATCGAATGCGAATTTTCTGACTGTAATCTGACAACTGCTCAAATTAAAAACTCTGCATTTAGAGAAGTTAGATTTAAAGGCTGCAAAATGATGGGCTTGCGTTTTGATAGCTGCAATCCGTTTTTGCTCGAATTTGAGTTTGAAAACTGCAATCTGAATCATTCCGTTTTTTTTAAATTAAAACTCAAAAATACGAAATTTAGAGATTCAACTCTGCATGAAGTTGATTTTACCGAAACGGACTTGAGCGGCGCAAAATTTGAGAATTGCGACCTCAAAGGCGCGACTTTTATCAGTTCAAATTTAGAAAAAACCGATTTTCGCACCGCCCATAATTACTCAATTGACCTTGAATCAAACCGAATTAAAAAAGCAAAATTCTCAAGCGCAGGAATTGCAGGGCTTTTGGACAAATATGATATTGTGATTGAGTAATTACTGCCGATTTGCAAGGTTTCCGCCAGGACTCGTTCTAAAATTACGTCAATCGCGTATGATACGAACTTCTTCAATAATTCAGTTTGTCTTAACTATCGCCTTTTTTTGCGGATTTGTTATTTCCACGTTTTCACAAACGGGTTATCCCGAAACAATTTTTGCCGAAGCGGAACGATTATCTAATGAAAGTTCGGCGGAATCTCAGTATAAAGCTCTCGAAAATTATGAACTTGCGGCTCGGCTCTTTAATGAAGTTGGAGATAAACTCGGTGTTGCAAAATGTAAATATAATGTGGGTGCCGTTTTGCATAAGTTCGGCAAAAGTTCAGAAGCAAAAGAGGCTGCCGAAACTGCGTTAAAAATCAGCCAATCAATACCTGATAAACTCTGGGAAGGTAAATCGTTTAATTTGCTTGGATTAATTTATGCAAATCTCGGCGATCTCCGAAACGCTTTCGAGTTTTTCAATAATGCTCTAAACATTTTTAAGTCAATTAATGATTTTGATGAAGCCATTCCAACGATTAACAGTATCGGCAAAATTGCTGAGAAAGGCGGCGATTACAATCAAGCGCTTTTGTTATATACGATTCCTTTGGCATATCTTACTGAGACCAAAAATGAAGAAGCACTCGCTTTTACGTTCGATAACTTAGGCTCGGTTTATTGGAAGCAAAAGGATTTTAAAAAAGCTATCGAAGTTAATGAAAAAGCCTTGCAAACGTATCGCAAATTAGGAAACAAAAGCCGTGAAGCTAATGCTTTGAATAATTTCGGTGCGGTTTATACAAGTCTTGGCGAAAATCAAAAAGCACTTGATTATCTAAACCAAGCATTGCCGCTTTCAAGAAATACTGTTAACAGGAGAACTGAAATTATTATTCTTTCAAACTTGATGGCGGTTTGGAAAGAGTTGAATAATCGGGAAACCGCAGTTTTTTATGGTAAACAAGCTGTTAATGAATATCAGGAATTACGAAAATTCGCACAGGGTTTCGATAATCAAACGCAGCAGATGTATCTCAAATCAATTTCCGATACCTACCGTCTGCTCGCCGATTTGTTGATTGAAACAGGAAGATTTGCCGAAGCCGAAGAGGTTTTGCAGATGCTCAAGGAAGAGGAATTTTCCAAATTTATTAAACGTGATGCTAATGAAATCAAGAATCTCAAACAACGGGTAACACTCAACGAAAAAGAACGGGAATTGATAAAACGATATGATGAATTAGCCAATAAAGTTGCCGAAATCGGTCAGGAATTTTTGTTGTTGGATGAAAAAAAGCGTCAATTGGCTAAAGAAAACCAGACACTTTCAGCTGCAGACCAAACTAAATACAATCAACTTTCCGCCCAGGTAAAAGATGTAAATGATTCTTTCAAACTCTTTGTTGAAAAAGGTTTGAGCAAAGATTTAGGGGCAACTGCGGCTAAAACAATCGAACTTGACCGCCAATTGCAGGAAAAATTACGCCGACGCGGAGACGGCACGGTTGCGCTCTACACCGTTATTACCGAAAATCGTTATCGCGTTGTTTTGACGACTCCAACCATTCAAGTTGACGGAAAAACCGACATCAAAGCCGATGAACTGAACAAAAAAGTTTTTGCTTTTCTTAATACTCTGCAAAATCCCAAAATTGATGTGCATTTATTGGGCAAGGAACTTTACGACATTTTGCTCAAACCGATTGAAAAGGAATTAAAAGCCTCAAATGCCAAAACTCTGGTCTGGTCGCTGGACGGTGTTTTGCGCTATATTCCGCTTGCCGCACTTTCGCCCGATGGTCAGACTTTTTTAGTTGAACAATATCAAAATGTGCTTTTGACCTCGAAAACGCGCGACGATTTACCGAACTCAAACGCGGATTGGTGGGCTTTGGGAATGGGCGTTTCCGAATCTCAATCAGTTGTCTATCCTGATTATCCCGACCAAAAAGTTGTGTTAAGTTCTCTGCCGTCGGTCAAAGAGGAACTTTTGGCAATTGTTCAGGACGAAACAAACGACTCTGAAAAAGGCCTTTTCAAAGGACGGCGATATTTGGACAACGAATTTACCTTGAAAAACTTGGAAACTTCGCTGGCAAAGCGCAATCCAAACGGCACCAAAAAGTTCAATGTCGTGCATTTTGCCAGTCATTTTCGCCTCAGTGATGATTGGTCGGAATCGTTTTTGTTAATGGGTAATTCTAAAATTTTAACGCTCGAAAATTTGAGCAATTCGCCTGCCATGAATTTTGATGAGGTTGAATTGGTAACGCTTTCCGCTTGCAAAACGGCAATTAGTTCCGAACCTGACGGAAAAGAAGTCGAAAGCCTCGCCGGAGCCATCCAAGCCAAAGGAGGGCGCACGATTTTGGCTACATTGTGGGATGTCGCGGACGAAAGCACTTCACAGTTAATGACGAATTTTTACCATCTGAAAAAAGAAAATCCCAATCTGACCAAAGCCGAAGCCTTGCAGATCGCGCAAAAAGAACTGATAAATGGAAAATCGAAAATTTATGCTCATCCTTATTATTGGTCGCCTTTTGTAATTTTCGGAAATTGGCGATAATGACAGTTAAATGAGTAGAAAATATCGAGTAAACGTCATCTATCCGATTTTGGCAATGATGGTTTCAATTGTTGGAATGGTGATTGCGCTTTATTGGCAAGGTCGTGTTTGGTGGTGCAAAGTCGGAGACTTATCACCCTGGTCAAGCGATATTTGGTCAACTCATAATTCTCAGCATTTCTTTGATCCATATACCTTTACGCATATTCTGCACGGCGTTTTATATTTTTGGATAATCAATCTGATTTTTAGAGAAATGCCGCTGCGTTGGAAATTTTTCTTAGTAATTTTTGTGGAATGCGGATGGGAATTACTCGAAAATTCAAACTTTGTGATTGAACGCTACCGGGCTGCAACGATTTCATTGGATTACTTTGGTGATTCGATTTTGAATTCTTTGAGCGATGTTTTAAGTTGTTCATTTGGAGCATTTTTGGCTTACAAACTAAAATTTTGGCGTTCTCTAATTTATTTTGCCGCCACCGAAATTTTGCTTTTATTTTTGATTCGAGATAACTTAACTCTCAATATCATCATGCTGATTTATCCGATTGATGCGATAAAACAATGGCAAATGGGTGGTTAGCTTTAAAAATAAGTTATTCGGAATTATCAATCTTTTGAATTATTTTAAATACAACTGAGTTTATAAATTTCCTATTAGTTTCATCAAAAATAACTTTTCTAGTTGGAATTTCACCGATGATTTTATTTTGCTCTAATCTATCTATATTTACAAAACTATATGAAGCTGCAATAGGCAGGTCACTTTTGCCAAGAAAATCGTTAAGCCCACCATTTTCAATTATATAAACTTGATAGTTTGGCGGATAATCGTCTAATTCATCATCAAAATACCCTCTCTGAAAGTAAAATAGTTGTCCTTTATATTCAGTTAAAAAAGCATGCGGAACATCCCAAAATCCACAGTAATAAATTGGTATAAATTCTTTTCTCATCTTGAATATTTTATCTCTAAATTCTCAATTTTCGGAATCATTGCCATCACGATTAAAGCCGAAATGATGTGCAAAAAGGCCGCAATCCAAAACACTGGAGCGTATGAATAATTACCGACCAACCAACCAACTAAAGGTTGAAATAACATTCCACCGAAACTGCCCGCTGCGCCCGAAAGTCCCCAGACAAAGGCTACATCTTTGGATTTGAACAAATCGGTTGGAACTGTATAAAGCGCAACTGATTTGATTTGAATTGCAAACATCCCAACTCCGATCAAAAACAACGCCCGATAAGGTGATTCTGACGAACTAGCCAACAATATAACGGGAACGATCAATGCGCCAAGCCAAATTCCAAATTTGCGCGAAAAGTTGATAGTTTTGCCTTGTTTTATCAAGAATCCGCACAACCAACCACCGAAAATACTACCAACATCCGCCGCCAAAAAAGGCATCCAGGCGAACATTCCGATTTCTTTAATATCAAATTTTCGGACATCTGATAAATATTTCGGCAGCCAAAAAACGAAAAAGTAGAAAACCCCATCACCAATAAAACGCGCCAGCATCAATCCCCAAACTTCTTTAAATTGAAGAAAATACGTCCATTTATGTGGTTTTTCTTCGACTCCGACAACTTTATGTTCACTTTTGATCAAATTGAATTCTTTTTCGGTGATCCACGAATGTTTCTCGGGCTTTTCATAAAAAATTTGCCAGGCAATAAGCCACACAAAACCTAATCCGCCAGTAAAAATAAAAGCAAATCGCCAACCGTAATTTAACATTAAATAGGCTACTAACGGTGGTGCAATAATTGCTCCAAGCCCAACTCCTGCACCAATTATACCGACTGCGGTGGAATGTTCTTTTTTGGGAAACCATTCGGTTATTGACTTCATTGCGGCGGGTAAATTTCCTGCTTCACCAATTCCGAGCAGAAAACGATAGACCGAAAAACTAAAAACTCCTGCTCCAAAAGCATGCATCATATTGGCGATTGACCACCAAATTATCGAAAGCGAAGTTCCGCGTTTTGTGCCGATAAAATCAATCAAACGCCCCGAAAAAATCTGCATTATGGAATAGGAAAAGAAAAACCAAAACGGGAGCCACGAATAATCCAGCGGCGACATATTAAATTCTTTACTGATAACCGGCGCAACTACCGCAATCGCCTGTCGGTCAATGTAGTTAATCGTTGTGGCTAAAAAGATTAGCCCGATAATTATCCAACGCAGATGGGGGATTTTGTTCATTTAACCGCTCTCCAAAATAGTTTTTCTAACGCAAAGGCGCAAAGTTGCCAAGACGCAAAGTTTTTTAAAAAATGCTTTTTTATTTCTGACTTTTGCCTTTTTACTTTAAACCTTTTGCGTCTTTCACTCTTTGCACCTTTGCGTTAAAATTTTAGTGAAATTTCCTTTAAAATTTTTCGAATGAAAACGCAGAAATATCAATTTTACTTTTTCCCTCTGTCACTAATTCCGCCAAAATTTCACCAATTGCTGCCGAATGTTTGAAACCATGACCGGAACACGGCGAAGCAATGATAACTCGTTCGTTTTCAGGCAGTTTGTCAATTATAAAACGGGCGTTTGGCGTAACCGTATAAAGACAAGTTGCAGTTTTGATACATTTGGGGGAAACTCCGATAATTCGATTTTCGACGTATTTTTCGTAAATTTCGTCAATCTCTTTTGGGGAGACTTCACGATTTACCTGGTCAGGATTGGTAGTTTCCAGATAAGTTTCGGTCGCGATCTTGAAACCGCCATTTCTACTGTCAATCGCCGGAAATCCATAAACAAAATCATTTTCCCAACGCCCGAATTCCCAAATAAAAACCGGAAAATTACCGGGTTTGAATTGCTCATAGTTTTTCGCAATATCAAACCAATAAAAGACTTGGCGATAGATTTTGAACAAATCCTGCTGCGGCTGTTCGACAAAATCTTTGATCCACGCCCCTGCCGAAATTATGATCTTTTCAGCCGAATAATGATTTTTATCGGTAATAATTTCGACCGAGTTCGCATTGTATTTTATTTCTAAAACTTGTTCGTTCCGCTTGATTTCTGCGCCATATTTTTCGGCTAATTTGAGCTGTGCCGCGACACAATTTTCTGGGCGAAGAAAACCCATTTCATCTTCAAAATAACCAATCTCATCACCGTCTAAATTAAACTGCGGAAACTCTTTAGCGATTTCCTTTGCTGTTAAAGTCCGATGTTCGATGCCGAATTTTTTCGCAGTTGCGACAGTTGTTTCGATAAATCCATTGTTGCCGTGCAAATTAGCGTTTCCGTTTTTATTCGACATTATCAAACCGCCGGTAATGGTCAATAAATCCGCACCTGTTTCGCCTTCAATTTCTCTAAAAATTTCATAAGTTCGCAAAGTCAACGGCACATATTCCGCACCTTCGCCAATTGCCTTGCGCGTGACGCGGGTTTCGCCATGAGTCGATCCGAGTTGGTGCGGCGGTGAAAATCGGTCAATTCCACACACACTGACTCCTTTTTTGGCAAGCTGATAAGCGGCAGCACTGCCCATCGCACCTAAACCGACAATATTGACATCGTAAATTTTCATTTATTTAAATGCAGAAATTTGTTATCAAGATAATTCAATTTGTCGCTAAATCTCAAATCTCTACCAAGAAAATAATAGAATTTTAGCTAATACGGTTTTGCAAAATAACTAAACAGGTGCAAAAATAGCGTCATTAACCGGCGACAATTTTTTGGCAATTCGCCCTTTCCTGCTTGAATAAACAAAATCTCTTTTGAATAGTTTGGTTTGAGGTTCTTGAGGTGTATTTTTTAATGACCGAAAGCCGAAATCAAAGATCCATTTTTTATGAAATGTAGAGTTTCTGCCGTTCAATTCGGCATTGGCACAGACGTTGGCGAAAATTTAAATACTTGTTTGTGGATGATTGACGAAGCGGCCAGACATTCACCGGATTTTATTGTTTTGCCCGAATTTTCGAATCATTGTGCGATTTATGAAAGTTTGGAATATGCTCAAAACGTTGCGCTTGATTTAAAAGGAGAGTTTCTCAAAACAATTGCAGATAAGGCGTTAGAACACAATACTTACATCAAAATTAACGTTACCTTGAAAAAGCCGAATGATAAACCGACCGTTTCAAATTTGCTTTATTCACCCAAAGGAAAGTTAGTTGGGCGAGCTGATAAACAAATTTTGATGAGCTATGAAAATAATTTTTGTTCACGGGCGGAAAAAGCAGGCGATATTGTTAAAACTGAATTTGGAAATGTCGGAATGTATTGCGGTTCAGAAGGTTTATTGATGGAAACAACCCGCCTTTTAACGGTGCGTGGTGCCATACTTTTATTAAATTCCCCTAATTCTTTTGCCTCCGACGACACTAACTTACATCTTCCTGTGCGTGCGGCTGAAAACAAAGTTTTTATCGTTTCATCATGTAAAGTTGAGAATCTGGTTTCGGATGAAAAAGTTGTGGAGTTTGCCGAGAAAATGAATATCAAGTCTGAATGGCTCCAAGGAACAGGAGAATCGCAAATTATTGCACCTGATGGAGTTATTCTGGCAAAAGCGAATCGCACCGGAAAAGATATTGTAGTGGCCGAGATCGAATTAGATGAAGCCAAGTCCGAAATTGTTCTTAGAAATCGCCGTCCTGAACTTTACAAACAAATTTCAACCAAGCCAAAAGAACGTGAATACAAAGCAGGCGCCAAGAGTCTTAAAGTTGCGGTTTGCCAAAATTATAATGCTCTCAGAAATCTGGATGCCAATTTGGTCATTTTTCCCGAATTGTGTTTTTTTACTAACGGAATCGTCGCAGATGTTGAAAGAGCTATCCAATATTCCGCCCAAATGATTAAACTTCTTTCTACTTTTGTTAGTGGCACCAATAAATATGTTGTCACTAGCATTATTGAAAAGTCTGAAGACAGATTTGCTCACGTTGGAGTTTTGATTGATAAAAAAGGGATAATTTTTAGACAAAAACAATTGCATAAATCCAACAAACACCATTGGATAAATGACTATGATAACGAACTGAAAACAATAGATCTACCTTTTGGCAAATTATCAATAATTATTGGTGAAGATTCACTTTATCCGGAAACTTTTCGGCTCGCGGCTTATCAAAATGCTGAGATAGTTGCAGTTCCTTTTAGCGTTCAGGAACGTTGGGAAACCGAGTTTGGATTATTGGAAAGAAGTGCCGAAAATCGTTGTTCTATTATCGCGGCAACTCGTCCAAATAAAAGTTTAGAAAAATACGGAAACAGTCTTATTTTAACTATTGGTGAAGACTCTACGCTGTGGACAGAGTGGAAAAATCGTCACTTTGACGGTAACATAAATTATCCGATTGTGAATCGGGCAAAGGTGACAGATGAAGTGTTTTACGGAGAAGTCTGCCCTGCCAATTCAGGAAATCGGCTTGTTTCACAAGGGATAGATGTGGTTGACGGGCGTGCATATAGGCTTCTGAAACCTTTATCAAAATAATTTATGTCAATCACACACGAAGACTTTCGAGCCGCCTTAGGCAGATTTGCCAGCGGCGTAACTGTTATAACAACTAAAGATAACAATGGTCATCTGCACGGACTAACGGTTTCTGCCTTTTGCTCAGTTTCGATGGATCCGCCCTTAATTTTGATTTGTATTATGAAAGTAACAGGCAGCCATCATGCTTTTGAACAATCTAAGATGTTTGTCGTTAATATCTTAGAAGAATCACAACAAAACATTTCAAATCATTTTGCTTCGCATTTGGATGATAAATTTACGGGAACTAAATACAAATTAAGCGAAAACGGTTTGCCGATTCTGGATAATTGTTTGGTCAATTTAGAATGTAATTTGAAACATTCATACGACGGCGGCGACCATACAATTTTTGTTGGCGAAATCGAAAAAGCAACAGTTTCAGACGGAAATCCGTTGCTCTATTTTCACGGTAATTATCGGGAAATAAATGATTAATCTAATTATTTAATTTTTTACTTTATCGCCCTACTTCCCGGTTTGACTGCAATTTCACCTTTCGCACACATCGGACAATCTTCAGGTTTGTAAGACGGAACTTCCATCGAAACAAGCGAGAGGCGCGGAACTCCAACATCAGCAATTCCACCTGAACGGTCGATAATCGAAGCCGCTGCGGTAACCTTTCCACCCAAATTTTCTAAAGCTGTAATACATTCGCGGGTTGAGCCGCCGGTAGTAATCACATCTTCAACTACTAAAATCCGTTCATTTTCTTTGACCGTAAAGCCCCGGCGCACCGTCATTACTCCTTCTTGTCTTTCTGTCCAGATAAATCGAACATTCAAAGCCTGAGCAACTGCGTAACCAATTACTAATCCGCCGATAGCAGGCGAAGCAACAGTTTCAAATTGTTGATCCTGCATCTTTTCCGCGATTTGTCTGCCGAATTTTGCCGCATCGATTGGATATTGCAAAGCCAGAGCGCATTGCAAATAATTAGGCGAGTGCAATCCGCTGGAAAGTATAAAATGCCCTTCGAGCAAGGCGTTAGTGTTGCGAAAATGTTCTAAAATGTCCATTTGGTTTGAAGAATTTGTTTTTTACAAGATAGAATAAAACAAGATGTCTGCTTATCCAAATTTAATTTCGGATTCAATTCTAATCAATGAGACGATTGAACTTTTACAGTCGTTTGGCGGTCGCGCCACAGCAGTCAAAATTGTGGATAGAATTATGCAAATCCGCAGACCTGAACCGACTTTAGCTAAAAAACTCGTCTTAGATTTAGTGAATTCCGACCCAAGGCTAACCATAAATGAAGATATGGTTGAGTTTGTGCCTCTAAATTACGAATCTCGCAGTTTGTTTGAAACCGATTATGTTGTCTTTGATCTGGAAACGACGGGAGCCAAATGTCCGCCGTGCCGAGTAACAGAAATTGGAGCGTTTCGCGTCCAAAAAGGAAAAATTGTTGATAAATTTCATACTTTGGTTAATCCCGAAATGCCAATTCCGATTTTTATTACTCAATTAACCGGAATTTCAGATGCGATGGTCAAAACTGCGCCCAAATTTCAGGAAATTGCTAATGACTTTTTAGATTTTATTGGGGATTCGGTTTTGGTGGCTCACAATGCGCCTTTTGATATTCGTTTCTTAAATCACGAGATTGCAAGGATTTATGATGGATACAGAGTAGCAAATCCACATCTTTGCACCGTTCAGCTTTCGCGAAAATTAGTTCCGCAGATTGAAAATCATAAGTTAAATACGGTTGCTCAACATTTCAGCGTCAGTCTCGAAAATCACCACCGTGCCTCAGATGATGCCCACGCCACTGCTCGAATTTTTATTAATTTGCTCGAAGATTTGCAAAACAGAGGAGTCAGCGATTTTGCCACTGCAAGAAAAATCAAAGTTTGATTTTGGTAAATTTTTCAATAAGTGGGAAAATCTCCCCAATTTTATTTTGAAGTAAAGGGAATCACTGTTTAGGTAAAGTTAAGGTTATTTGCAATTCTTAAGACTGTCCATCATTTTTCAAGTGATTCCCTTGTAACGAGGTAGGTATAGGGGAATTTAATTATTCAATAATGCAAACTCCGTTCCACAAATTTCTCCAAATCATACCGGTTTTATCTCGACCTGATTTGGTTTAGTTTTAGGCATTTTCGGAACTACTAATGTCAAAACGCCGTCTTTGATTGTTGCGACAGCTTTGTCGGCATCAACCTGATGCGGTAAATCAAAAGTGCGAAAGATTTTATTTGATTTCCATTCTGAATAAAGTGTTCCATCATCTATTTTTTCGGTTTTGACTTCGTTATCACCTTTGATAGTAATTCTGTTCGGTTCAACCGAAACTTTCAGGTCAGCGGCGGTAAAACCTGGAACTTCTGCCCGGATATTCAAATTACCGTCAACATCTTTAATGTCAATCGGCACTTTTTTAAGCAATTCTCTTTCAGCTTTGAACCAATCTTCAAGTTCGTGACCAAATTTGTAGCCGCGTTTTTGGAAAAGTTCAAAAGCCCGTTTGGCGATTGCTTCTGTATTTTTGGCAAAATCTTCCAAAAAATGTTCTGTCGTAACAAAAATATTCTCCTTATTTTCTTTTTTATCTAATGCTACTTGTTGCTTTGCCATAAATTTATACCTCCTTAGAATTTAAGCAATATGGTTGCAAAATAAATCAGCGCAAAAATTATGCCGACAAGGAAGGTAAACTATTTCTGTATTTAAGAAAAAAAGATAACTAAGGAATGGGGAAAATTTCTCAAAAAACAAGTCGAAATTGGTGAAAAAAACGCAAATAGATTGTTTATTTTAACTAAGGATTTCTGTAATCTCCAAAATATTTTCTTTTCTGATATACCCAATCGCACCAGCTTCTTTAGCGGCTTGGCGCAGATCAGGCTCATCGTAATTGGTGACCATCACAATTTTTGCGTCTGGAAATTCGGCAATGATATTTTTGGTAGCTATAAGTCCGTCAACCTTTTTCATATCCCAATCCATCAGCACCCAATCGGGTTGAAATTCGGTGTAGGCGGCAAGTGCTTCCGCGCCGTCTTCACATTCGCGGAACTCATCATCTTCGGTCAGCACAAAATCCTTTATCAATTGTCGTGCTTGAGAATTGTCATCTACTACCAAAACCTTCATATTCTGATTCTTGAACGACGATATTTTGTTTTTTGCCGACAGGTTTTATTTTCATAGTTCAAAAAGTTCTACCTTGAGCCTAGCCGCAAATACAGGCTTCCGTTCCAGGAACTCCACATTTGTTAGGACCGGTGACTATAATTCCGCTGCAACAGGTTGAAGCTTCGACAGGACAACCGCCAACGGGTTTACAACCGTCTTGCACTAACCCCGGTCCACCATTACCACCAGGAACACAACACCAATTGAAACTTGGACAAGGGGTAGTTCCTGCGGCACAGGGGCGACAAGATCCTGAAGCGCATTCCTGATTCGTAGAACAAGCCCCGAACAGAGCCACTGTTCCGCCCGAAGCTGCCATTGCCGCATTCGGTGCCACGACAGATGAAACCATCGGCAGAGCGATCATCGTGGCAATTCCGACCTTTTTGATAACTTGCCGACGGGTTAATCCGTTAAAGTTGATGGCAAATTGTTCGCCCTCTTCAAGCAGGTCATCTTTTTTGAAACTATCCAACGCGAGCCAAATCAAATCTTGATTGACGGATTGCTTCAAATGTTTATTCAACGTCTGACTAATCTCTGCCACGGTTTTCGTCCCGTCACAAAGTTGAAAAACTAAACCGCAAGTTTCATTCAGGCAAAAGGCTTTATTAGTTTTTAGGTTATAAACAAGCAGTTCATTTTCTAATTCCTGCACCAGAATTTCCGATGTTTTGGCTTTTGGTAATTGGTTCATAATTAAATATTTAATTGTTTTGTTGTAGCATTTTTGATTCAATCTATAACCTTAATTCCAAGTAAAATCCTGACTTGTGAAGAGACCACCGAAACCAGAACACTGTATATTATAGGAGGAGCTGATTCCCCCGCT
>DAORIL010000023.1:0-22930 GCA_035438525.1 Pyrinomonadaceae bacterium | reverse complement strand
ATCGCAATCGAAGGCGCACGTCCGTAAAGCGAGCGCGGAAGCTGTTGTGTCATTGACACGGAACGAAACGGAGAAGCGTCTTTTTCGTTCATTCCCTGCAACACACGATTGAGCCAACCATCTTTAGTTCCTTTATTTAAGGGCGTTCCGGCTTCCATATAGTCTTGCGCGTCAAAGTGCGAACGAGTGTTATCCGGCGCACCTGTGCAATGCACAATGGCAAGTTTCTTATTGTTCCAAAGCGGTTGAAAAGCGGTCATTGCCGGATGGAGTCCGAAAAATCCATCCAAATCAAGGGCGCCGCCATTTTGATTCGGCTTTGGAATAGCGATTGTCCGACGAATATTGTAATACTCACTTTCGCCGTGCGGAACAACCACATTTAATCCGTCAACTGCGCCGCGTTGAAAAATGGTGATCAGAGTTTTCTTTTTGCCATCTCGATTGGTCAAAGTTGCCGCATTGGCAAACTGATGTAAAAACTCCGGCGCGACACTCATCAAACCAAAACTAGCTAAACCGATTCCGCTCGATTTCAAAAAATATCTTCTATCCATGATTGCTACCTCTTTGAATTAAAAATGCAAAATTAAAAGTTAATAAATACGGTTTAGAGTTGAGGAAGTCTGTCATCTTCACAAACTTCCTCAACTTTCCTAACTGATTATTGTCGTTGAAACTCCGGCGAACCCAGGATAAGTCCAACCACTTTAAAGACTTCGGGGTTTCCACTTGGCGGCAAAAGTCTCCCTTGCTGTCCTTGACCGCGTTGCTGCTGACCGCCCTGGGCATTTGGACGCTGCATCGACGCATTTTCCATTGCCATTGAATTGTTATTACCCATCGAAACTTCGGGCAATGGTTGTTCCATTTGTTTCAAGAGCGAAGATTTTGTAGCTTCCGAAACTTCATTATTCAAAACCACGGCAACATAGCTATCCAAAAGTTTAACTTTATCGCCCGAAGCAGTGCCGAGTTTGGCTAAATCAACCTTTGTTCCAGGGATACGATTAGAAGCCAAGGCAACTGCAAAGTTCATTCTTTCTAAAAGTGCACCGGTATTGACCCAATCTTCGGCAGTATCAGGGTAGCCTGTCGGAGCTTGCCAATTGTAGAGTTGTTCACCCATTTTGCCTAACATTTGTTGAATTCCCATTCCGTTTGTGTCAGCACCGATGGTGCGAATACCGCTGACAACTACTTCAAATGGAGTTTTAATTTTAGCCCGATAATTTTCAGGAGCATAAAATTCGGGATCAGTGAAAAGTGCCTGCAGCGTTACTTTGATGTCACCGTCTGATTTAGTAAAAGCATCAGCAACACGACCGACTAATGCTTCACTTGGATTATCATTGACAAATTTTACCGCTAATTTTTTCGCAATAAATTTGGCAGTCGAAGGATGATGAGCCAGCATATCGATCACTTTCAAGCCGTCATTGACACCACCTTCATTAACTTTTTGTCCAAGGATCATCTTTTCGCCATTGTCGTGAAAGCGTTCAACAAAAACAAATTTTCCGCTTTCAGTGTTAGCAGGAATACCCATTTGGCGAGCCATTTGTTCGCCGCGTTTATCTTCCATTCCGGTCACATTAGCCGCCCGACGATAACCACGGGCATCAGTAATTGTCCAACCTGTAAAAGCGCGGGCAACCTCCTGAATATCCTTTTGGGTGTAGCCGCCATCAACGCCAAGTGTATGCAATTCCATGATTTCACGGGCATAATTTTCATTAATTCCGCGTTGTTGACGTTGCTGTTGCTGCTGCATCACTTGCGGATTTGCTTTGGCTTGTTTGATAAATTCATCAAGCTGAGCATCAGTAATTCCGCGTTGTTGTTTGATCCGTTCGCGGGCTTGTGGGTTCTGCGCTAATCTTTCGAGCTGCTGCGGGGTTAATTGTTGTTGTTTTCCGCCTCCTTTGCCTTGATTGGTATTTGGTGCAACTGACTCAAAATTATCGAGGTAATAAAGCATTGCCGGACTTTTCGCGGTTGCCATCAATAAATCCTTGAACTTGCCAAGTGCATTTGGACGAATAATATCACGGTCATATTCGGGCAAAAACCAACGAACCGACTGTTTATTGGCAAAAACATTAAAGTGGTTTGTCCAAAAATCAACCATTACTTCCTGCAATTGTCTTTCGGAATAAACCGCACGCAAGATTCGTGAAGCATTCAACTCTTGAGAAATTTGCTGCGGACGACCAAGGTTATATTTTTGGTAAAATTCCTGAATTTGGTCGCGATACATTTCTGCATCATTATTTCCGACATTAGGACGTGGCGGATTTCCGGCGTTTGGATTAGCCGGCATCGAACCATCCTGATTTCCTGCTTTGGCATCTTTCTTTTCCTGTCTGGCTTCTTTGACATCAGCTTTTAACTCTTTTTGATTTACACCATTGCGCTGGGCGACCAATTGCAAAAGTGCAGCCGGAGCAGGGTATTTGGCAAACATTTCATCGTTTGAAAGTTTCAATACGTCGAAATTTCGCAATTTTGCTTCGGTTGCCGAATCATCCAGCGAATTGGGGTTTAGCTGTTGTTGAATATAATTTTTCAAGCCCATGGCTTTAACTTTTTCGACCTCACCGGGACGTGCGCCAAAAGCTAAACGGTTTAAAACGTGCAGAATTTTTTGGTCTTCGGTTAAACCTTTGACTTTGGATTTAGTCATACTCTGGGCGGATGCGCCAATTATAAAAATCTGACTAAACATCGCCAAACTCATTAAAAATGCGGTTATTTTTTGGATTAAAGAAAATCTATTTTTCATTAGTATTACCTCGAAATTTTGAAAATTACTTTCTCTCGAAAAGACCTCAAGAAATGTTTGCTGTAGAATAAGACGCCGGAAGTTTAAAGAAAGTCTAAAAAGTTTAAGATGCAACTTTACTTTTCGGACTTTGCATCTAAAATATCGTGTTTTTTCATATTTTAGTTTAGAATTAATAGCGTAAAAGATAAAGGATTTTTATAAAAATGAAACAATTTATTCTTTCGATTACCTTAAGTCTGTTTTTCGCCGTATTTGCCTTTGCTCAGGGTCAAACCTTTAGCGACGTTAATGCCGAATATACTTTTGAATTGCCCGAAGCGACTTGGAAAATGGTGATCAAACCAACCGTTGCCAGTCCAAATGTCGAATATGCCTACGGTGACCGGATGGATGGACATCTGGAAATCCGTAAAATTGCTATTCGTGAAAATGAGGTAATTTCCGATCTTATCCAACGTGAACAAGAGCAAAAACTTCAATTCCTACCCGGTTATGTTGCCGGAAAAGAAGAAAATTTTGCCGGAGCCTTCAAGGGCAGAGCCTTTAATTACGAATTTGTTCGGGCGGGTAAAAATATGAGCGGCAGATTTTATTATCTCAAAGCCGATGATTCGACCGTGTTTGTTTTACGATTTACCGGATTACGCGATAAACTCCGTATCATTCGTAATCAAACCGATTCGATTGCCAGAACTTTTAAATTGAAAGATAAATAAAATAAAAAGTTAAAGCTAAAAATTTTTAATAGGGAGTTTACTCGTAGGGTAGATTCCCTATTTTTTACCTCAAATTGCCTTAAAAAAGACATAATTCAAACCCTAATTAACCAATTATATTAGGTTGTTAAAATTAGACGAGTTCCATCAATAATTGATAATCAAGGAGTTCCGGCAGGAACGAAATGTTTGTAGCTTTAGATTAATAATAATTTTGTTTGAGTTCCGTAGGAACGGCACAAAAATTTGTCGTTCCTACGGAACTCAATAATCTTTAGAAAACCTTTAACTACAAACATTTCGTTCCTCTGGAGCTAAGATTTTTTATTAGCTCCCATGGTTAATTATGATAGAAGACATTACTTGTTAAAAAATACATTGGAGTTTAGAAAGTTTAGGAAGAAAAGAACTTGCTTCTTAAACTTTCCAAACTTTTATCGTTAATATTTTTATAATTAGTTTTGTCATTAACTATAAATAACTTTTTACCTTTTACCTTTTTACTTGATATGCTCTGTGGCAAAATAATTTTATGAAAATTCCCGAAGAGATCGAGCAGTATCGCGACCGAAGATGGCGGCGTGAAGAAACTCTAAAAGTTGAAAATGCCGCCCAAGTCGAAGAAATGATTGAAGATCTAGGTTTTTGTCTCACGCTCACCGATTCGCGCACACCGTTGCCTTCGGTCTATGTTGCGGTCTGCGGCAGACGCGACGCACACACACCTCAGAATGTCCAAAAAGATTATGAAACAAGTCTCGCCTGGGTTTTGAAAGATGAGGTGATGCAGCGCGGAAAAATGTATTACGCCAAATTGGTCAAAGCGCGTTCAATGTTTGTCGCGCCTCGTTTAATTCCTTATTTCAACGCGCTTTACGGTATTCCTAAAAATCAGGAGAAACAAAATTTATCAGCTGATGCGCAAAAAGTTCTGCAGGTTTTACGAAAAGAATGGGAGATGGCAACCGCCGATTTACGGGTTGATGCACAAATCGATGACCGCAAAAAATTGACCAAAGCCATCGAAGATTTGCAAAAAATGATGAAAGTAATTCCGTCAGAAGTCCTTTATCAGCCAAAATTTACTTATATTTGGACGCTTTCCGAAGGTCGTTTTCCCAAAGAATTAGCTAAAAAAGTTTCGCGTGAAGAAGCTGTTAAAGAATTGGCTCGGGTATTTTTACAAATGCAGGGATTAACTCTACGAGGTGAATTGGCACGAACGCTCTCGATTTCACGAAAAGAAGCCGGATTTGCTAATCATCAGTTAGTGAACGAAGGTTTTGCTGAAAGAATAGAAACGGGAGTTTATCGGTTGGCAAAGTTTTAATGAAATTTCATCCACGAAGAAACACGAAGTTAGCACGAAGGAAAAAAGAGATTGTTCGACTTAAACTATTTGAAACAAATAACTTTTTCAATCAAATAAAAAACTTCGTGTTTTTTTTTCGTGAATCTTTGTGGATAATAAAATTGGAATGGAGAATGACATTTTGGTCCATTGTTTGAAGACAGGAGACCTCGGGGGTAGTTAAAATGTCATTCTCCGACTGGGGAGAGATTTTAAGACAAAAGTAAAAAGGTTAAAGGCAAAACTTCGAATTCTAACACACTAACTTTTTTACTTCCGAACTATTATTTTTTCTCAAACATAGTTGGATTATCTTTGACGATTTTTTCAGCTTTTTCCATTAAGCCATCAGCTTCTTTTTTCATCGTATCTTGTGTTTTATTAAACGCAACTACCAAATCATTTGCTTTTTCCGCATCTTTTTCGGCAACAAATGATTTAACAAAAGCTCCGGTTGCTTTGTCCCATTCAGCGCGTTTTTTGAATTCTTGCGCTTTCACACTGGTATATTCCTGGAATTTATCACCGGCTTTGAGTTTACTTGAAGCTTGTTCAAATTTGGCAGCGGCATCATTTCCGCCTTTTTCAAGCTGGTCGCACAAACTGATCAATTCATCAAATTTAGCTTTATTATCAGCTTTGTATTTTTCTAAATCTTCCGCTTTAGTCATTTTCTCGCCCAATAAGTCGGGGAGCAAAGCACTGACCTTAGCAGTCATCTCATTGTTTTTCTTGATGATGGCATTTCCTTCATCAACTAATTTGTTGGCTTCGCCGGTTGCAGCATCACAAGCCCAACTGAGGCTGATAGCCACCAATAAAAATCCTAACCATATACTTTTTGTTTTCAACATTTATTTTCTCCTGTTATTTTTTTTACTTTCTTTTTCATTTATTCAAAGCAATTTTTGCAGACACGCACACCTTTACAGGCTGATTTAATAACGTATCCTGACTTAAATTACATTGAATAAGATTTGGAAAAGATTCTCAAATATATTTTTCTTTGTCAATCTCGCCGAAAGTTTTTGGATTATCTTTCACAAGTTATTCGACTTCATTTTGCTTTCTTAATCAAAGATCTGATTAAGTTTTTGTTTGTCAAAGATTAACTTTTACTAAACTTTGACAAATAAAGATTTTATCTTGCGCTCCACATTTCAAAACTGCCCCAAATCGCATCAATTGTGGCTTCATTAGCATTAAAATCTTTGTCATTAGCACCGATGATCATAATGTAATTGTCGGTAACATCCGTTCCAACCAAAATTCGTAATTTACCTTTTCCGAGCGTGGGATGAACCGTGTCGGCATCGACCACCGCATATTCGTCGCTTTCGCCTTTGAATTCGCCCGGAGTAACTTTTTGTCCTAAGCCTTCCAAAAACTCCAGTGCATCATTAAGTAAATCTTCTTTGGTCAAAGTTTTGTCTTTATAAGCCAGAACAAAAATATCTATCCCTAATGGATCTGGGGTCTTGAGCACGGTAAGATCAAGTTTACCAATAGTTTGCAATCCTCCGGTGGTGCCTTTTGGAACATAAAATCCATACCCTTTTTTCTTTTCGTAAACATACATCCAATCTTTCGGAACCGGATTAGTTTTATTTGCCGTTTTAGCAGTTCCGGTGGTTGGTCTTTGGGCTTTGGCTTCCGGCAAAAACGCGGTAAACATTAAGGTCATAACGATGACACTAACTATGCCATTCAATATCAAATATTTTTTCATTTCATTTTCTCCATTTTCAAAACTTTTTTGGCTAAAATTTGCTCAGGAAATGAAACACATCTGTTTAATTCTATTTCCTGTTTCAAATTTTGCTATTCCACCACTGCCACAGGTTTACCGTTGGTAATATAGAGTTTAACAACCGAAATCTCTGACAAATCTAATTTTGTCCAATAGAGATAAGTTCCTTCGTGGTCCTGAACCCGCAAATCCCAAAATTGGGCTTCTTCGTCCCGGGAAAATTTTATCTCGGCGCTTTGACCGGCAGGCAGAGTATCAACTCCGAGCACATCTTCTTCCCACTCATTAGTAGTATTTGGCGAAACGAAAAGAGATTCAATTTCGACTCCTGTATTGTTGACCAATTTAAAATCCAGATCGTGCCTGACTGCAGCAGTTTTTTCTATTTGGCTGGCTCTGGTTAAATTTGCCGGAAAACAAAGTGCGACAACTGCCACTAATCCGATCACAATATTCAATGCCATTCTTCTCATGTCTTTTACTCCCTAAGTTTTACTAATTTGAATTGATGTGGCAGTTTCAAAATCATTCAAAAACTGCCTTCATCTACATAAACGGAATTCGGATAAAAAAAGGGTCATCTTAATTCTTTTTTTTTGAACTGGTTTAAAAAGATAAAAAGAGAATGACATCTTGCTCTAAGTTAAAGACAGGAGAAACTCTTAGATTAAAATGTCATTCTCTTTTGGGGGATAAAGTTTTATTTAATGTTAGTTATTACCACTGGCGCCGCCACTATACATTTCAAAATTGCCCCAAATTTCATCAATGATTTTTTCGTTGGCAGCATATTTTGCTTCGTCTGTGCCGACCACCATTACATAGTTATCGGTGACATCTGTTGCAACTAAAACTTTGACTTTCGATTTTACGCCATCTTTGCCCGTCATGGTGGCTTCGGCTATCGAATAATCATCACTTTCGTTGGTCAGTTTTCCGGCTTGAATGGTTTGTCCCAGATTGGCTAACGCGGCTTCAGCGGTTTTAAGCAAATCTTCTTTAGTAGCTTTGGCATCCTTGAAAGCAAAGACTAAAACGTGGACTCCACTCGGAGTAGTTGCCATATAAACGTCAGTTCCGTCAACAGTTTCTCCGTGACCGGTCGTTCCATCCGGCACAGAAAATCCAAAACCTCTTTTTTCGTTAGAGATATAAATCCAATCCGCCGGAACAGGAACTTCTTTGAGTTTGGTAGATTTACCTTCGTGTTTTTTATCGCCGGCTAGTTTTTCATCCTTTTTGGGTGCAGCGGCTGAATTAGAAGCTGCATTTGAATTAGAAGCTGCATTCGCCGGCGCAGCATTGGCAGGTTTGGCTGTATTAGCTGTATTAGCAGAATTTGGGGTTGTCCCGACTGAGAACGAACAGCCCGCAAAAACCATAGTTAAAAGTGTTAGCGCAGCAATAGCGCAAATGTTAATTGTCTTTTTCATTTTAATTGTCATCTCCATGTTATATTTTAATCAGAGGCCTTCAATCTCTGATCTTCCTTTTGTCTTGACCTATTTATAGATAAATCAAGAAAACCCATTAGCCAAAGGTCATAGATCAAGAATCCCAGACCCCTTTAATTTCTTACATTACTCAATTGTGACTTCGGTAAACTCTTCGTTTGTATTATCCGAAAAATCAGTCACAGTAAATCCGATCAGATATTTGCCGGGAGCAACGTCAATTTCTCCGACGGTAATATCATCATCTTTGGTAACGTTCAAAATATCGTCTTTATCATCTGAAGCAATTAATGAAGATTCACCGTTTTTGTCAATTGCCACATAGACGGGACGAATTGAATCGCCAACTTCAATATCAATTTCACGAGCGCGGTTATTTTTGTATTCAAAGGCATAGACAAATTCTCCGACAACTTCTTCTTCCTTAAAATCAAGGTAGAAATACATCGTTACATCACGCCATTTATTTGTTCCGTGATAGCGAACCTGCGCCGGAACTTCGACCAAATAGGTGTCTGTTCCTTCTTCAACTTCTTCAAAACTGGTGATCGGGCAAATTAATTCTTTTTTGCCGTCACCGATACTAAACCAACTTCCATCCCATTCTTCTTTCAAAATCCCGTTTTCATCAGGGTCGGTCGGAATTGCGCCGATGATAATTTCCCCATCTTTGTCCGATTCGGCGAGAACAAAAGTCGCTTCGGCAATATCATCCGCATTGACTTTGGAAGTAACCGTCACGACATCACTTTTAGCAATGTCCTTATCAGTTGTATCAACCTCAGTGATTTTCGGAGCTTGCGTATCCAACCCTTTAACACCTGTATAATCTGCTAAAAAGGGTAACCATTTGCCGGTCTTGGAAAATGGTGTGTTAGGGTAGCCAAAACCGGTCAGATTTTCCTTATCAGGCGGAAAATAGATGGAAAGACCGCCGGAGCGCGGATGCCCTGCCCCGTTTATTTTATAAATAACGGCTGATTTGACGGCTGCAATGACGGCATCTGCTGCCTGGACACTAGCAGCATCAAATTTTTCGCGCTTAATATTTTCAGCATAATCAATCAAATCATATAAATTTTCGTGGTCACCCTCGTGAACGCCGTATTCTTCGGTTCGCTTCCGGGCATTCGCCGTTTTGAGCCAGGTATTTCGTCCGCCCGATTTCATAAAAGTTTGGTTGTAAATTCCCAAATTACTGATAGCGGTTTCGAGTGCCGGGATTTTTTCGAGATCGATCACACTCATCGTCACGGTTTTATCCCGATTTCCTTCGTCCGGTCCGAGATAAAAATCGCGGTAAGTGTTGACCACCGTTTTACCAAATGTCACGCTGTCCATCTGCGGATTTTGAACAACTGCACCAATTAGCGGGGTGTAATGCCAACCATCACCCGGCTCTAATTCTTCTGAGGCAACCATTGTTTTGGCAAAAGGTGCAATAGATTTTGCCGCTTCAAAATTTGCCATCAGACAGGCATCAAAGCCGATCAAATCCAATTTTCCCGTTTTGGCGGTTATTTCCTGAAAAACAGCGGGTAATTCGGTGGTGTCTAAAGTATCGTTATTTGCACTTTCGTCTGAAACGATTCCTTGCCAGCCGGCACCGTGGTCCCCAAAAACTAAACCGTAATGTTTGGCGGGAAATTGTGCGGTGGCAGTCTGTAAAAACTTTTTCAAGTTATTGGTATCGCCCATATTGACCTCGCCCCAATCGCCGAGTTCACGCAATCTGCCTTTTTCAACTACCAATAATTTGGCTGTCGTCCAATTTCGCAAACCGCCAATCGGTTTAGCCGAATAACCATCTTCTTCATTGCTTTGGTCGCTCCGGTCACACAAAACCACAATATTGACATTTGCCGAACTGCCAACCGCCATCATTTCCTCTAAATCAGTCATTTGCGCGGATTCGAGGTTATTGTCCAAATCCATATAAAACATCAAAGTCCATTCGGCAGACGCATTTTGGGCTAAAACCTTACTTGAATTTGTCAGCGCAACCAACATCAATAAAACTAAAAATATGCAATAAAATTGGCGATGGTTTTTCATATCCGGCTCCCTAAGTTTTTATAATTTTCCCTTCCCAAATACATAAACGACTTATCAAAACAAAAAAGGTCATCGGCTTTTATTTTTTTCATTTTTTTTACCTTTTACCTTTGACCTTTATTTTTAACGCTTGTGATAAACGACACCATTCAGTTTCATTTCGCCCGAGTCATTTGGCTCTTCGTCAATTTTGAAAGTGTTGCTGATGCCAAACAGCGAAATGGTAAAAGATTTGCCGTCTTCACTAAATTCTGCTCCGCCACCATCAACTGATTTTCCGCCGATTTTGAACCCGGCTTTTCCATCCGCATTCAGATAAAGCGTTGAACCGTCTGCACCTGACCAGTTACCCTGATATTTAGTCGGGGCAGGCTTGCCGCCGCCACAGGCTAAAACCAAACTTAAAACTACTGCCAAAATAATCGTTAAACTTAATGTATTTTTCATCTTTTTCTCCTTAAAAAATTAATGACCTTTTCCTTATATTTACCTAAACGGAGTTTGGTGGAAGAAAAGGTCATTCGATTTTGAATTTTGGATTATTTTTTTATCCTTTCCCTCAAATTATTATGATTTTCGGAAAACCCAAGTTAAAATTACGGACAATAAACACACTCCAAGAATTCCCTCTGCCCAGAAAAATGACCAAACATCGCTAAATGTGCCAACAGGCGGAACGCCGGGCTGAGCATTACGGACGGTGACAAAAGCAAAAAGCAATGTCGCAATAAACGAGAACATTGCCAGTTCGGATTTGCGTCCGCCGATGACAACCGTAATGACTAAACCTAAAACAGCGAGCGAAACACTCCACATCAAAAACATTAGAAATGTAGAAAAGGCTTTTACGGTAAGGGCTCGTGAAGAAGTCATTGTCAAATAGGTATAACCCTCGTCACTATCTTTGCTTTTTTCGGTTTTAATATTATAGCCCGATGAAGTAGGCACAAACATCAGTAAATGCGGAACTTCCAGTTCTTCTTCTTCTTCAGCTGCCGCTGCTTCTTTGTTGGGTTCAGCGTGTTCTGCATTGGCATCTTTCGGAGCTTCTTTCTTTTTATCCGGTTTAGTGTAAAGGTAAATAGATAGATCTGCTTTATGCGTGTCAAAAGGATAGTCTTCGACAACGCTGATATAATCTGAACCTTCTTTTTTCTCACCATACATCCCGAGAACTACCTCGGTGGCATTCATTTTTTTACCTTTTTCAAAAGTTACTTCGGCTTTTCCGTTCGCACTTTGAGTATCAAATTTGATATTTTTTTCTAAGGTGCCATCATCTTTGATCAAATCGTCTCCGGGAATAAATTCCAGCCGAATGGTGACATCGCCCTTGATCGGGTCAAGATTCAAAACCTTTGCACAAACTGCAACCCCGCCTGGAGTTTTAGTATGATAGTCATTGATTTCTTTAATTTCTTTCTCGCTACTGCACTGAGCATTGACCATCAACGCCATGGCGAAGACAAAAATCGCTATTAAAGTCGCGGTAAAACCTTTACCTGTTACGTTTTTTATTAGAGACATAACTCTCTGTATCCTCCGTGTTTGTTTTAATATAATTGCAAATTACTTGCTTTAATTGGCTAAACGGTCTTTAGCTAAAAAAAAGGTCATCGAAATTATTTTTTTCGATAACCTTATGAAACTGGTAAAAATGACACATCACATTATGCTGAAAAACCGGGGGAAGTAGCTTTTCAGAATAATGTGAGGCAATTCTCTTGGGGCAAAGAAATTGCATACAAATGTATTGGATTTATTACTTTTGAAAACCCTTTCAGTATAGAGTGAAATTTGATTTTGTAAAGCTAAAAAATAACTTTGCCTGTCATTTTTACATCCGGCAATTTTATCTATCGTTTTCATTATGATCTGTGACAATCAGGAGAATCATTAAAAATAAAGTTAGAGTTTAATGAGCGAGCTGTGAGTAGTGTTTTTTACACAATTTTTGCTTAAAAGTCTTGTGCAAAAAAGAATTACACAAATTATCCGTTTATAGTCTATAATCAGTCCCAACAGACGAGAATTTTCTTTTGATGGTCCCCAATAAACTAAGTCAGATTGAGAAAATCTATCACGCAGCGTTAGAAATCCCTCCTCTTGAGCGGGAATCTTTCATTAAAGAATCGTGCGGTGATGACGAACATCTGCGCCGCGAAGTTGAATCTCTGCTCGCTTTTGCCAAAACTTCCGATAATATTATTGACTCTCCTCCAGCTTCTTTTATTTCAAAAGTTTTTTCTGATCAAGAAGATAATAGCCATCTTCTTGATCAAACAATCGGACATTACAATATCAAAAAGCTTTTGGGCAAAGGCGGAATGGGCGAGGTCTATCTGGCTGCAGACACAAAACTTAACCGTCAAATTGCGCTCAAATTTTTGTCAGCTTCACTAAGCACTGATAAAACCCGCCTGCGCCGTTTTGAACGCGAGGCATTTGCGGCATCCGCCCTTAATCACCCTAATATTCTGACAATTTACGAATTCGGCTCGGAAAATAAGCTGCATTTTCTGGCTACGGAATTCGTGGATGGCGAAACGCTTAGGAATTTGCTAAACCACAACAAATTAGGTTTAAAAGAAATCCTCAACATTGCCGAACAGATCGCTTCGGCGTTGGTAGTCGCACACAAAGCCGGAATCGTTCACCGTGACATCAAGCCGGAAAATATTATGATGCGCGAAGACGGATTGGTTAAAGTGCTGGATTTTGGCTTGGCAAAATTAGTCGGGATCCAGCTCGGTGAAATTACTGATTCAAATCAACCAACAGCAAATAAACCGCAAAAGTCCGGCCAAAAAACCCAATTTACAACATCCGGCGTTTTGATGGGAACGGTTCTTTACATGTCTCCCGAACAGACGCGCGGAAGAAATATTGATGAACGCCCCGACATTTGGAGCTTGGGAGTCGTGCTTTATGAAATGCTGACAGGGAAAACTCCTTTCACCGGAGAAACTTCAAATCAAATAATTGCCGCGATTTTGAAAGGAAATTTTTCACCCATTAAGAATTATCTTCCGAATATTCCGTCCGAATTAGAACGCATTGTTGAAAAATCACTCTGTGTTGACCGAAATGACCGTTATCAAAAAGTAAATGAATTGTTAAACGACTTACGAAACCTGAAGGATGAATGGAATTTTCAGTCAAAACTTGAACAATCAATGTCGCCTCAGATTACGAATGAGGACATTCCTAAAAACACTAATCAATTTGCTATTCAACAGACAGGAGATAAGCACGAAAAAACATCCACAGCCGATAAATTACAGACAAATTCAAATGCGGAATATTTTGTTGAATCAATTAAACAAAGTAAATACAGATCGGTTAGAGGCTGGTTCATTTTGAGTTTGCTGCTCGTCAGCGGGTTTGTTTACTTCAAATATTTTAACGGCTATTTTCAAACGAAACTTTTTAATACAGCAACTCAACCGATCAGTCAAATGCGGATTCAAACAGTCGGAAATGTGCTTGAAACTGCGATTTCCCCGGATGGAAAATTCTTACTTTATACAGCCACGGAGGGTAAAAAATATTCGTTGCGAATTAAGCAACTTGATAATAATGAGACATGGACAGTAATCGCCGATTCTGATTCAGTAATTTATGATCCAACCTTTTCACCCGATGGTCACACTATCTTTTACCTTGACCATAGTAACCCTAATCTTTCGGGCTACACTCTTTATAAAATATCGGCTCAAGGCGGAACGCCTCAGCTATTAATAGAGGATATAGATTCAATAGTGACCTTCAGTCCTGATAGAAACGAAATTGCTTTTAGACGTAATGTTCCGCAAAAAGATGAATCCTACCTCATTATTGCCAAAACTGACGGTTCAGATGAAAGAGTGTTAGCGGTTCGACCAAATAATGACCAAGGATTTGTGAATAATCCTGTTTGGTCGCCTGATGGAAAGACGATTGTCACGATGGCGTTGGAAAAGACTAATGATAGTAAACCCTATCTTTTATTCGCCATCAATGTAGAAGATGGTTCCATCACCCGAATCGGTTCCGAACAATGGCGGTCAACACTAGACCTTCAATGGTTGCCGGAAGGTAAAGAAATACTGGTTAACGCGACGGATAAACCGGGCGGTTTTACCCAGTTTTGGCGGGTTTCTTATCCAGAAGGCAATGTCGTAAAAGTTACCGATGATTTTAATAAATATCAGGGAGTAAGTTTAAATACTGATGGAACATTACTGGCCACAACTTTGACCAGACGAAATGTTGATCTTTTTGTTGCCCCCTTTAACAATTTGTCCGAGGCTAAAAAAATCAGATCAATTGACGGAACCGCTTATTACGGGTATGACTGGACTCCCGACGGCAAGATCGTTTTCTCGACCAATGCGGGGGGAAGCCGTGATCTGTGGATGATGGAAGCCGATGGCAGCAACGCACATCAATTGACCAATGATAATTTTGTTAATTACGCACCGGTCGTCACCCCTGATGGGCGTTACATCGTCTATGTCTCGGAAAAATCCGGTAAATCCAATATTTGGCGAATGAATATTGATGGCAGTAATCCTGTGAGGCTCACCAACGGTGACAATGATCTAACTCCGGCGGTTACGCCTGACAGTCGCTGGATTCTTTATCAAAATACCTCCATTCAAAAAATATCAATTGACGGCGGCGAACCTACTCAGATCACCTCAAAAAATATCGGGATGGTTCAAATCTCACCAGATGGAAAATTTATCTCGGTTAAATATCTAACCGACCAGCAACAGACCAAATATCGTTTAGCTATTTTGCCGATTACCGGAGGCGAGCCGGTCAAAATTTTTGATCGCAGTCTGGAAAGCTGGATCTGGGTCGGCGATTCAATAATTTATCCCGATTATCAGGGAGAAAGTGTCAATCTTTTTAGTCGTTCAATTAAGACTGACCGAATCACTCAATTAACCAATTTTGCCAATGATACAATTCTGGGAATTGTTTTTTCAAAGGATGGAAAAAAAGTTATTCTAATCCGGGGTTCGGTTACAAATGAAGCAGTTATCATCAAAAACTTCCGCTAAGTGAAAGTGGCAGAATCTTTCGATAAATTCTGCCCTCGATTCTCTAAAACAAAGTCGCGTCTTAGGTTGTCTTGCCTACCATTCCCTTCCAAATCAAAGCGAACCACAATTCTTCAAAAGTAAAATTACAGTTCACTACCCAACTAATTCTTGCCACAACCTTTAGCGGAAACTTAAAGACAAAAACAAGTGCATGGGTCGGGCACACTAAAGTTGCAATTCGGATTCAACGGATTAAAAGCAGTCGCTGTCATACTGCAACATTGAGAACTATTACCACTATTACAGCTTGAGGCACAAGAACCTGGTCCCGCGGAGCGGCAAGTGAGTATAGTTCCAGGCGCAGGATTACCCGCCAGAATGCAGGATTGAGCTAAAACAGAGCTTGGAGCAATTACCGAGGCAATCACCGGCAAAGCAATTATTGAACTCAATCCGATTTTTTTTATCACCTCGCGTCTGGATAATCCCGCGAAATGAAGGGGAACTTCATCCGCATTTTCGAGCAGATTATCTTTCTTTAATCCATCAATTGAGAGCCAAACGAGGTCTTCGCTGACTAAGGTTTTTAGCTTTTTACTCATCAACTCGCTGATTTCGCTAACTGTCCTAGTTCCATCAGATAATTGATAAACAAGGGCGGATGTTTGGTTCAAACAATAGGCTTTATTGATAGTTAAATCGTAGATCAAGACTTCATTTTCCAAATCTTGGACAACAATGTTTGCCTTGCGGCAGTTAGGTTTATTGGTCATTAAAATAGAAATTCTCTCCTCTATAGGTAAAACTTGATAAATCTATGCTTATTTACTTAAACGAGAAAATGAATGGGAAAGGGTCATCAGCCGCTAAAGTTTTTTTGTAGAATGTAAAAAAGGCGTAGTTCAGCTAAGAAATGAGGTCAAATCTGTATTAATTTACGCTTTTACCAAAACTATTTTGGTCTTATGCCCAAGAGTTTTTTAAAACAGCGCAACAAGAATCCATCGTGAAATTTCAGTCCGCATTTGTCACATTTATTTTTATCGGTCAAATTGGCATTGCATCTGAGACAGATCCGAACTCTTTTTTTAGGCTTTTCAGATGAGGTTTGATTGGTTTGTGAATTGTAAGACATAACTTCACTTTCCAAGTTTTGCGCGGGGATTTTTGAATTGCGACTATTAGGTTCATTCATCTTCGGCATAGTTTTCTCCCAAATAAAATTCGCTGGAATTATCTGCTTATCTGATTAAACGAGGAACCTCTGCTGAATAGGTCATCAAAGAAATATTTTTAATCTTTGTCAGTAGTTTTATAACCGCTTATTTCATGTCCTATTTGTTAAGCTGCCTCTTTTTGTTTCAAACTTTAATTTGATCTTTCTACAAAAAATGAAATGACAGTCCCGTCTCAAATCACGAGTTTATCACAAAAACACTTTCTAAAATTCAACTTTAATCAATCAAACCTATCAACCTTATCCAACAAAAACAATAAACTTTTCCGGATGAATTTTTGACTGACTTGCCTGCTATTCTCCAAAATGTTTAAGTAGAATTATGGCAATATAAAAATGCGGACCCCTGCCCAAAGGCAGAACTCTAAACCTATGAACATCAAAGAATATTTTGGCGACATTGATATTTATCTTTTCGACCAGATCTTAAAAAATCGGTTTGCCCCAAACTCAAGAATTCTCGATGCAGGCTGCGGCGGCGGACGAAATCTCGTCTATTTTATGCGCGAAGGTTACGAAGTTTTCGGCATTGACCAAAACGAAAATGCGGTTGAATATTGTCGCAATTTAGCCAAAACGATTGCTCCTTATCTTCCCGAACATAATTTTAATCTTGCAACCGTTGAAAAATTGCCTTTTCCCGACTTCTTTTTCGATTTAGTTATTAGCAGCGCGGTTTTGCACTTTGCCGAAAATGAGCATCATTTTCACCAAATGTTCGATGAAATGTGGCGCGTTCTACGACCAAACGGAATTTTATTTGCCCGACTCGCTTCGGACATCGGCATCAAGGATAAAGTAAAATTTATTGGTAATCGCAGATTTTTATTGCCTGATGGATCAGAGCGTTTTTTGGTCAATGAAGAAATGCTGATCGATAAATGTCATGAGGTTGGTGCAGATTTGGTTGAGCCGATCAAAACGACCAATGTCCAAAATCTGCGTTGTATGACGACCTGGGTTTTGCGAAAAACTTAGAAAAATATTGCCCGAAATTGGCAAAGAATTGTCCGCTAAAGACCAGACAATTTTCATCATATTTGCATAAAACAAAAAACAGTAGCAAATATTGTTTAAATTTGTTATTATCTCAAGGTGAGTTTCAAAAAACTCGCCTTTTTCTAATTGTTAGATAACTACCCTCCATCAAAAATCTACTAATTAAAGAGACTTTCCAAAATGGACAAATTGAACGAATATTTACAGACTTTAGTCACTTCTTGTAGTTACGAATTACATCTTGAACCAAATAAACCACCTTATATGGTTTCTTCTAATGGAATCAATGATGTGCAAAATGCTGCCATTTTAGGCACTCAGATCAGTCAACTCGTATTTCCGTTAATTCCGGCAGAAGTGCGTCAACAATTACCAAACCAAGATGAAGTGCAATTTGTTCATCCGCATAATTTAGGTAAATTTAATTTTAAGGTAAAAAAATCTTCCGCAGGATTTAATGTTACTATTTCGCCCATCTTAGAAAATAATTCTCAACAAGTTTCGGAGCCTCAACAGGTTAATAACCAAATCAGTCCGACTGTCTCTACTAATCAACCTACTGTTACTCAAGAAAGTCCTATTCAATTTTCTTCACCACTGATACCTCAACCACCAATACTTACTTTTGAAAACGCCTCCGTTTTACCAAAAATTGAAACTTCATACCAACCTGACAACCTTATCGTCGAAGAACCTCCGCAAATAGAAATGCCGATAATTCCTCTTCCTAAAATTGAAACTGCATCGGTCAATGATCCTGAATTCATCACCACTTTTTCAGCAACCTCAACCTATGAACCACCAGGTAAAGCATATGACTACACTTCTAATGTCGAAGTAGTTTCTACCAACCCTTATTCACAATCTTACGAACCGCCTCAAATGACTGAATTTCCTCAATACAATTCACCTTATCAAGAACCTCAATCAATCCAAATACCTCAAATCCAAGAACAATATGAGGTTGTTCAACAGTTTCAACCTGTCCAGCAGCCTCAATTTGTTCAACAATTTCAAGAACCTCAATTTGTTGAGCCACAACCGGAATTTGCCCCGCAATATGTCGAGCCACAAGCCGAAATAGCCTTTGTTCCGGCAATTGCCAATCCGCAAGCCCGAAGTAAAATGGATGAATTCTTTTACAAAATGGCAGAGTTAAAATCTTCTGACCTTCATTTGAGCGTTTCGATGCCTCCAATGGTCAGAAAAGATGGAAGAATTAAAGTTTTGGACGAAAATGAAGCAGTCATTGAACCGGAAATGATGAAACGATTATTGAATTCGATCATGCCGGAAAAGAACCAGGAAGAATTTGACCGCCGACACGATACCGATTTCGCTTATGAAATTGAAGGTCTAGCCCGTTTTCGCGCCAATATTTTTATGGATCGAAAAGGAATGGGCGGAGTCTTTCGGATTATTCCTTCAAAGATCTTAACTGCCGAAGATTTGGGATTGTCTAAACATATCCTTGATTTATGTGATTTATCAAAAGGGTTGGTCGTTGTTACAGGTCCGACAGGTTCCGGTAAATCAACCACACTCTGTGCGATGATTGATCATATCAACCGCAACCGCGATGACCATTTAATTACCATCGAAGACCCGATTGAATTTACCCACGAAAATAAAAAATGTCTGGTCAATCAGCGCGAAGTTCATAATCACACCGATTCATTCAAAGACGCTCTGCGTGCCGCCTTACGCGAAGATCCTGATATTTTGCTAGTCGGCGAAATGCGTGACCTTGAAACAATTTCGATAGCAATTGAAACCGCAGAAACCGGTCACTTAGTTTTCGGAACATTGCATACCACAACTGCCGCCTCAACTATTGACCGAATCATTGACCAATTCCCTGCTGACCGTCAACAACAAATTCGGGTAATGCTTTCGGAATCGTTGAAAGGCGTGATTGCCCAAACATTATTGCCGAAAAAAGGCGGCGGACGGATAGCAGCGTTGGAGGTTTTAATTGTTACGCCTGCTATTTCTAATCTTATTCGCGAAGGCAAAACTTTCCAAATCCCTTCGGCAATGCAAACAGGTAAAAATCTGGGCATGGTAATGCTCAATGATGCTTTGATGGATTTAGTCCAAAAAGGCTTGGTCGAACCGCGTGATGCTTACATCAAAGCGGTAGAAAAAACAGGTTTTGAATCACTTTTGACGAGAAACGGATTTAAGATTTAATCCAAAAACATCAAATCCAGCTGGAATCGGTTAGCATAAAATTGCTAGCCGATTTTTCATTTGATTTACTTAAATCTCAAAAAAAAAGAATTGCGATTTCTCACAATTCTTTCAATTGGCTACTATCCAATTTAGAGGAAAATAGCAAGGGACCTACCCCCCCAGATAAATACCTTGCTATTTTTTTTTATTAGTAAAACTCTGGTCTCTAGAGTTTTACTAGTAAAACCTTACAATTAATAATGTATCCCATCTGCAACCTCTTGAACATAGGTAAAACTACTCAAATAAACCACTTACGCATAAGTAAAACTACTCAATCTCAAAAAAAACCGGAATCTTGATTTACTTTTTTTCTTTTTGAGAATAAAGTTCAAGTCCGCTGATTATCAAAAACCATAACCTATTCTCTGGTTCTGGCAAAAATTGCTTCTTTATGTTCAAAGGCAAATTTTAGTAGTGCGTGATTACCTCTGATCCCAAGTTTTTGGCAAATATTGAACCGGTGATTTTCAACTGTCCGAACGCTGACAAAAAGTTCTTCGGAAATTTCCCGATTCGTTTTAGACTCGCTCAGTCTTCTCATTATTCGCAGTTCAGTGGGAGATAGAATTAAAATCGGCGAGTCTGCATCAGTTTCATCCTGAACATTTTCGATAAAGCTAATTAACATCTCCCGGATTTCCGGACTGAAATATTTTTTACCGGACGAAATTTCCATTAAACAATCAACTATTTCGATCACTGCACTGTCTTTAAGAACATAACCCATCATTTTTAGTGATGAGATTGGTTTAAGCAGTTCCTTATCTTTGTGCATTGACAAGAAAACTATTTTGACATCGGGATAAGTAGAATTGATTATTTTTGCCGTTTCGATGCCATCTAAAACAGGCATATCTATATCCAATAAAACAATTTCAGGGTGGAGCAAATCAATCTTTTGAAGTGCAATCTCACCGTTTTCAGCTTCACCGACAACTTCTAAATGAGAGTCTGAGTTGATAACAGCAGCAAGACCACGCCTAATAATAGGGTGGTCATCCGTGATCAAAATCTTAATTTTCTCTTTCATTCTCAATGGGCTAAAACTTAATGCTCCACTCTGATAATTTTTTTGTTCTACTCCTAATTGCATTAACCTTATTTTTTATTTTTCAAAAAAGCTGAAACGGCATTCGAATATAGCCTTATTTTCGAAACCAGCTTTTTCGTAAATTGTTCCCTCATCACAGAAATTTGATCGCTAATCAGATTTTCTTTATTTGTCATCACAACTTTTCCAGTCTTAACTTCAATTAATTGCGAATCAACCTCCACCGATTCGCCATTTTTTAGAAACGTGCTGGCTAAAATATAATCAACATCTACTTCTTTTTTAAGTTCTTCAGGTTGCGGTATTTTTTGAAAATATTTATCAATTGGAATTGACGAATTGATGGAAAACTCATCCGTTTTTGCCAGTTCAAACATTGTTGAGTCGGCAAAACTCAATCCTAGGTCTTTAGTATCCAAACCAGGTCTGAGATCAACAAAAGGCAAAATAGCAATTCTTATTTTTGAACTGTCTGAAGTTGTTTGCTGCATCGCCTGAACCTGATTTTTTTCAGGAAAGGCAACTATAAATGCACAATACGAAAGGATCATCAGAATTAAAGCTAAAAGCAACCATTTTCTTTGAATCAGTTGGGACTGGATAAATTTGTAGGCGTTTCTCAGTGCAGATTTAGGAAGGGACGCTGCAGGTAATTCCGTTTCAACCGGAGGGTTGGAGATTAACAAAGAAACTGGTTGCTTCACATCTTTTTCAAGACTGCTTTCGACCAAAACTTTTTCAACTTTGGCATTAAATCTATAGCCGCGTTTAGGAAAAGTTTCGATATAAACTTTATTGTCATCAGTTTTTAAGGCTTTTCTTAATGAGTTAATAGCGACCGCCAAATTGCCTTCTTCGACAAACGTATCTGCCCAAACTTTGTTTAATAATTCTTGCTTGAGAATTACTTTTCCCTCATTTTGGGTGAATAAAAACAATAGATCAAAGGCGCGGTTTGAGAGAGAAATAACTCTTTCTCCGCTAATGAGTAATTTTTCGGCTGGTAAAATTAAAAAACTGTCGAATTTATACTGATAACTCTTGGGGGACATAACGACCTCTTAGTAAAAACAATTTGTAAAATACTTTTTATTTTCGATCTAGTTTCTACAATGCAAGAAACTATACTAAGAGATTAATTTAAGAATAGATGTTTGAAAATAGGTAAAAACACTCGTTTTTTATAGGTAAAACTACTCAATCGAGTCTTTCTTTAGAATAATTTCCCTATTTTCGAGGGCAAATTTAAAAAGCGAATGATTGCCCGAAAGGTTTAACTTATTGCACATATTCGCCCGATGATTCTCAGCAGTCCGAACGCTGATGAATAATTCTTCGGCAATTTCTTTGTTAGTTTTTGATTCAGCCATCAGCCGTAGAATCCGGGTTTCAGTTGGAGTGAGTTTTGAAATTAAAAGAATTTTATCGGTCTCAACCGATTCTTCTTCAAGTGAGCTCATCAGCAAATCGGTAATTTCGGGACTAATGTAGCTTCGTCCGGCAGCAACCTGTTTAATGCAATTGACGATTTCCAACACTGCGCTGTCTTTAAGCAAATAGCCGCGAACCTTAAAGGTCTTTAGAGCATTGAGGATTTCTCTGTCTTTTTCCAAAGTTAGAAAGATGAGTTTAATTTTTGGAAAATCACGGTGAAGGATTCTGGCAGCAGCAATGCCGTCCATTATAGGCATATTGATGTCCAAAACAATCACATCCGGCGTTTGGATTTTGAGCAGATCTAAAACCTCTTCTCCATTGGCAGCTTCACCAACTATTTCTAAATTTGAATCTGACTCAATCACTGAACACAATCCACGCCGAAAAATCGGATGGTCATCTGCTGTAATAATTTTAATCTTACTTTTCATTGCGTTTGTCCTTAATATTCAAATAAATTGTTATTTCAGTTCCCTTCCCGGGGCTCGATTTGATCGAGTATTTTCCCCCTAATAGCTGAACCCGCTGAGTTAAATTATCCAATCCAAAACTTGAACCTTGCTTAGCTTGAAAATCAAAACCTTTCCCATCATCACTAATTTTTATCATCAATTTATCCTGTGAGTTGGTAAAATCAATTGCCCCGACAATTCTTGAAATAATTACTTTGACATGTTTTGCTTCGGAATGTTTGATAATATTAGTCAGACATTCTTGGATAATCCGATAAATGCTTAACTCTGCTTCGGCAGAAAATAATTGGTCAATATTTTCTATCTCAGTTATAAATTTACCTCTAAAGGATTCTTCAACTTGCTTAA
>DAORIL010000022.1:0-23214 GCA_035438525.1 Pyrinomonadaceae bacterium | reverse complement strand
TTTTACAATCATTGTTTTCAGATTTTTGTCGCATTTTTTTATTTTGACTGTAACCTTTTACCCCGTTTAGGGAAATAATAATTGTAGATTTAAGAAACGCAAAGTTTTACGAAACGCAAAATAAATTGAACCGGATAATCGAAATAAGTTTGATTAAAAAAGCAATTCGGGGTGATGCCAACGCATTCGCTGAGGTCTATCAGCGTCTGAGGGATTCGATCTACGGTTTTGCCTTTCGGATGTTAGCCGATGAAGCAGCAGCGGAAGATATTACCCAAGAGACATTTATGTTTTTGATTGAAAATCCGACCAAATTTGATCCTGAACGCGGTGCGCTGCATCCTTTTTTATGCGGTGTGGCACGAAATTTAGTGCTGCATCATTTGCGAAAACGAGAACGCCAACGTGAGGATTTTAGTGAATTTGATGAGTTTATTGAAACCCAGGATGAAACCAGTCTGAACCCATTAGAGATTTTGCTCGAATCTGAGCTATCGGATTTTGTAAATGAATGTGTGGCAAGTTTGCCGCAGACGCAGCGCGAAGTAATTATTTTGCGGGAAATGCAGGAATTTACTTACGAAGAGATTGCCGCCATCACCGATGCAGATTTAAATCTGGTCAAAGTTCGACTGCATCGGGCAAGGAAAAATTTGGCGGAAAAACTTGCTCCATACTTAAAAAAAAAGGAGAAATGCAATGAAATGTGTTGAAATCCAAGAACATTTGGAAACCTTTCTGGATGGCGAAATTAGTGTTATTTTGCGCGAAAAAATCGAACTTCATCTGAATTCGTGCAAAGCCTGCCGCGCCGAATTTGTAGAATTACGCTCGGTCAGCGATTTGCTCAAAAAAGATTTGCCTGTTGCTGCCCCTAACCGTTTGGATACCAAAATTTTAGCTGCATTTCACCAACATCAGCAGGCAAAGAAAAAAGAGCGTTGGAGTTGGTTAACTGTTTTCGGCACATTTTTAACTCCAAAAATCGGATTCGCAGCTTTAACTTTCTGTATTTTAACCGGTTTGGCGTTTCTAATGGGACGAATAACTGCTCCGGCTCCTCAACCAATTATTGTTTCTAACCCCGAAACTATTAAAGAATCTGTTCCAACGGAAACAGTTAAATATATTGAAATTCCAATAACCAAATATGTCGAGGTTCCAACGGAAAAAGAAAAAATTGTCACGCGAACTGTTTATCGAAATGTCGAAAATTATCGCAAAAGCGAAGCGCAAAATCCTCGCCTTGTAAATGTTTCCAGCCAAAATGCAGAGGCTGTGCAGCAGATTGATTTAAAAGATTTTCAACCGTTGGGCGAAATTAGTCCGAAGATTTTGAAAAAAGGAGAAACGAATGAAAAATAAGGTTTTATATATTTTCATTTGTTGTATTTTGTTCGTCTTGACGAATTTCGGACAAGCGCCCGATGTCATTTTCCCTGACGGCACGACTGTCGTTTTTGAAAATAAACTGGATTCAAAATTAACCGAAAAAGCAGGATTAAAGGTTAAAGTTATTAATGTTCTTTCGACTTTTGGCGGAACAGACACTGTTCATCGGGTATTCGTTGACCGCGAAGATAAAACTCATTTTGGTTATGATCTTGCCATCAAAAAAGAGGCGGAAAAAGGAAAATTTACGGTGATATTCAAACCCTTATCAATTATGTTGTTTGTCAGCGATTCGGAAAGCAGAGTCCTGCCGAAATACCCCGAACCTTTGCAAATTAGCGAGGGCGATTCAATTTCGGTTGACCTTTTGGAAAACCCCAAAACCAAAGAGAAAATCAGCGATTTAATCAAAATTATTCAAGGCGATCCTACTCAGAATAAGTCTCAATCTAATCAGGTCATTATCCCCGATATGGGAAATGTCCAAAAGGTGCAGACTATTACCCAAGTTTTTTCATCCGAACACTCTTCGTCAACTACGCCGAAAGATTTCACGCTCGACGAAATCAAGATGCAGGTTTTTAACGCTAATCTTTTAGTTAATGGCAAACAAATTTTAGAAAAAAAAGGGGCACTCGGTTCAAATATTTATTTTTATTTGAAAGGAAAAGGACGCTTTATCCTCTCACCCGTTCCGCGCGAAGGCTTTAATTTTCAGAAAAACGGGCTGATCGATAACAACAAAATTTCGTTTGAAATTAACGGCGACAAATACGAAATAAATTCAATAATGCCAATTATTTGTTCCGGCGGAAAGTGGAATTTGTGGGTTTTGTATGAGCCTGATTATCGTCCAAATTCGGAAACTGATAACGAATTTGGGGCGGATAAAATTGAGCGTTTGGTTAAAAAACCATAAACGCAAAATGTTCAAAATAAACAACTAAACGAATTTTGATTGAATCTGTAAGAATTTCGATTCGGTAGAAGTGTGTCTAAAAATCAACAATTTTAAGGAGAAAAATAATATGTTCAAAACTAAACTGCATTCATTTAACCTGTTGTTCATTGCAACAATTTTTATACTTTTAGCTTTTAGCCCGAACGCTCGTGCACAGGATGAAGCGGAAAAACTTGGCAAAGAAATTTATGAAAAATATCAAACTGCGATTGGCGGAAAAGAAAATCTCGAAAAGATAAAAACCGTCGAAACCATTTCTGAAATCGAGGCGATGGGAACCAAAAAGAAAGAAACCCGCATCGAGGATAAAACCAATAAAAAATTCTATACGGTTTCTGAAGGCGGCATCGAAGGCAAGCAGGAATCAGGCTTTGACGGCACACGCGGGTGGACTAAAAATATGAGTTTCAGGGGTTACAGAGATACTCCGCGAACTTCGGTTTCTGCCAAACAAGTCAAGAAAATCGCCAATGAAACGATTGACGGCAAAGAATATTTTGTCCTCCAAAGCACTAACAATAACATTACGGTTAAATCTTTTTATGACTCAAAAACATATCTTTTGGCTCGGACTGAAACAAATGGTGAAGTTTCAGGAATTCCAATTTCGCAAACCATAACCTATGGCGATTATCGTAAAGTAGGCGATATTTTAGTGCCATTCTCCGAAGTTTTAACTAATACTCACTTTACCATTAACAAAAAAGTTTTGAGCGTCAGACAAAACATCGAGGTTGACCCGAAAATTTTTGAATTTAGCGATGATTCAAATAAAAAAGAAGAGAAAAATGATGCTCCTAAATCTCCTGAACAGACTCCAAAACAACCGATGGTCTTAAATGTCGGCGCAAATACGGTTTTCAAAGACGAAACCGGAAATCTAATAACCCAAGCCGAATTCAGACAAAAGCAATCTGCCGGAAATTATCTGGTTGAGCCTGAAATTGCAGATGGAAAATTAATTGGGATGAAGCTCAAAAAAGGCAGTAATGAAACCACAATTGGCACGATTCCACCTGATTTTAACGCTACGCTTTTGGATAATTCTCAAATTCAACTGAGCCAATTAAAAGGTAAAGTTGTAGTGCTGAATTTTTGGTTTGTCGAATGTGCACCGTGCATCAAAGAAATGCCTGAACTCAATGAATTGGTCAAAAAATATCAGGGCAAAGATGTGGAATTTGTGGCAATTACTTACAACGAAAAATCACAAGTTACCGATTTTTTGAAAAAACATCAGTTTGATTACAAACAAATTGCAGATGCCCAAAATATCATTGATTCATATAAAACTACGGCGTTTCCGACTCATATCGTTTTGGATAAAGAAGGTAAGATCAAATTTACGCAGTTTGGGCTGCAAACCGGAATCATTCAAAATTTGACCAAAAATATTGACGATGCCTTGGGAACTTCCACCAAAGTTGATTGGGATAAAAAAAATCCCGAAGCGATCGTTCCCGAAAGTATAAAAAAAGAAACCCTCGAAAAAGTTTGGTCAACTATCAACAATACTTATTGGGACAAAACCTTTAACGGCGTAGATTGGAACGCGGTCAAAACTAAATATGAACCGCAGCTTGCAAACGTTAAAACCAATCAAAATCTGACCGATTTAATGAACAAAATGGTTGGTGAACTCAAACAATCGCATTTAAAAGTTCATCCTGCTAATGCAGTTGCCATCAATGGCGACACTTCCGGTTTACCAAAATCAGGCAGTATTGGCGTTGATACACGATTGGTCAATAAATCCGAATTAGTTGTCACAGCAGTTCGGAAAGATTCACCCGCTGAAAAAGCCGGAATCAAAAAAGGCTACACAATTAAAAAAGTTGACGGTGAAACAATCAGCGAAATTGCTCAAAAACAAAGAGATAAAGGCGGTTTTCAACTGCGGGATGAAATTGTTGCGCCGCGTGCAGTTCGGGATAAACTTTCAGGCGATTTGAACAAAAAAGTTTCCGTTACATTACTGGATGAAAACGATGCCGAAAAAACTGCCGAACTTGAACGTCAAAATCTTGGTGTGTCGAGAGATTTAATTTTTGAATCAAAAGATATTACTCAAGATGTCGGCTATATCAAATTCAACATATTTATCGGAGATTTACCGACCAAATTTGCCGAAGCAGTTGCCGCGATGCAAAACAAAAAGGCTTTAATTATTGATGTTCGCGGAAATCCGGGCGGAGTCGGCAATCACACTACAGCGTTAGCAGTCTTGCTCGACCAGGAAAAACGCTCGCTTGGAGTTTCGCAATATCGCTATAGCAAACAACAATTTGATTACGAAGGAAATGATAAATCCTTCAAAGGTAAGGTCTTTATTTTGGTTGATGAAATGTCGGCAAGTTCTGCCGAAATTCTTGCGGCCGGTTTGCAGGCACATAAACGTGCGACTATTATCGGACAAAATTCCGCAGGTGCGGTTTTGCCTTCGACCATGGAAATATTGCCCAATGGCGGAGCGTTGCAATATGCCATCGGCGATTACAAAACACCTGACGGAAAAATTCTGGAAGGTCGCGGAGTAATTCCCGATGTTGAGGTCAAATTAACCCGCAAAGATTTGTTGGCTGGCAGAGATTTGGTCATCGAAACCGCTTTGAAATTAGCAAAAGAATAAATTAAAGAAATCCAATACTGCTTTGCAAAAATTGCTTGTCATAATCGAATTGTATAAACTTAATTCTTAGTTATGACACAAAAAATTCGCAAAGCAGTATTTCCCGCCGCCGGTTTGGGAACTCGTTTTTTACCCGCTACCAAAGCATCTCCCAAAGAAATGCTGCCTTTAGTGGACAAACCTCTGATTCAGTATTCAGTCGAAGAAGCAGTTGCTTCAGGCATCGAATCGGTTTTAATTGTCACCGGACGTGAAAAAGGTGCAATTGAAAATCATTTTGATATTTCTTATGAACTTGAACAATTGCTGCAAGAAAAAGGCAAAAGCGAATTTTTTTCGCAGGTTCGGGCGATTACCGAATTATGCCGGATTTCTTACACCCGCCAGCGTCAGGCATTAGGATTAGGGCACGCCATTTATCAGGCGAAAGATTTTGCCGAAAATGAACCCTTTGCCGTTTTGTTAGCAGATGATGTGGTTGATGCGGAAAAGCCTGCTCTATTGCAAATGATTGAGGCTTTTGAAAAATATAATGCGCCGATCATTGCCACAATGCAGGTCGCAGGCGAAGCAATTTCGCGTTTTGGCGTGATTGATGCCGAAGAAGTTGAGCCGAATATTTTCAAAATCAATGATATGGTCGAAAAACCGAAATTTGAGGATGCGCCCTCCGATCTAGCAATTATCGGGCGCTACATTCTCACTCCTGATGTTTTTGATGCGATTGAAAGAACTCCAAAAGGCGCGGGAGGTGAAATTCAAATTACTGATGCCATGCGGTTAATGCTCGACGAGGGCAAACCTTTTTACGCGGTCAAACTACAGGGAAACCGCCACGATGCCGGTGATAAGCTTGGATTTTTGATTGCAACGGTAGAATTCGCCTTAAAACGCAATGATTTAGGCGGAGAGTTCAAAAAATATTTGCAATCTTTGGACTTGAACTAATTTATTTAAAGAATCTTTTGTGTAAATCCGCATTTATTATTGGATAAATATTGGGAGGCATACAGTTATGGGCGGAAAAACCTGGGAAGAATGGATCGCTGAATATTCAAAAAGTCATCAGAATAAAATCAACCAAATCACACACAAATTTGGAATTCCGATGATTACCCTGTCAATTTTTTTGATTATTCCGAGTATTTTTATCAGTGGACTCTGGAAAATCGTGATTGGTTTATTTATCGTCGGTTGGATCTTACAATTCATCGGGCATTATTTTGAAGGCAAACCGCCGGAATTTTTCAAAGATTGGCGATTCCTATTCGTTGGTCTGCGTTGGTGGTTGGCAAAATTGAAAGATAAAGCGTAAACGCTGCCGCGACAATACTTAACAAACATCTTATAAATCAACCGTATAAATTTTTCACAAATATTGATTAAAACTCTTGAATTCCTCTGCACTTATTGCCAAAATAGATTAGCAGCTTTTCAATTTGAGTAGCTGCCCTTTCATTTTTTACCCCCTCATTAGTTCAATCAATCAATATGTTTTCCCAAAATCAACAAATCGGCAATTATCAACTCCTCCGCAAGCTTGGCAAAGGTGGCTTTGGTGAAGTTTGGCTAGCAATCAAACACTCACAATTAGTTAGTAAAAAAGTTGCCATTAAGCTCTCACACAAAGAAGATGTTAATCTGGAAACTATTCGCAAAGAAGTTCTATTATGGGAACAAGCCTGCGGACACTCTAACGTGCTAAATCTAATTGATGCCGACATTTATAATGACCAAATCTTTATTGTCAGCGAATATGCTAAAGATGGTTCACTTCACGACAGGCTCAAGATCGAAGGAAAATTACCAGTCAAAAAAGCTATTGAAATGACCATTGGGATTTTGAATGGGTTAGAGCATCTGCACAGCAAACGAATTATTCACCGCGACATCAAACCGCAAAATATTTTACTCCAGGGTGAAATTCCCCGTCTGGCAGATTTCGGCATTTCACGAACGATGCAAACCGGCAATCTGCATTCAACCCAAATTATCGGCACGCCGTCTTATATGTCGCCCGAAGCCTTTGAAGGTCGCCGTGATGCACAAACAGATATTTGGTCGGTTGGCGTTGTTTTATATCAACTTTTGAGCGGAACTCTCCCGTTTTCTCAAGAAAATCCGTCGGAAAGAATGTTTGCGATTATGAACCGGGAATGTCCTCCTTTAGCCGATGAAATTCCGCCTTTATTAAAAAATATTATCAAAAAAGCCCTGGAAAAATCACCGCAAAATCGTTATCAAACCGCCAATCAAATGCGCGAAGATTTGGTCAAAGTATTGTGGAGTGAAAAAATTTCTGAGCAAACAATTACCGAAATTGAAATCCAAGTTCCGGCAAAATCTATTCGACCACAACCGCAATTTGAGGACACAACTAATTTGCCATCATTCGCTCAAGTCAAACCTGAATCAAAGTTTAGAAAACTCAGAAATTGGACAATCGCAGCCTCGCTTTTGCTTTTGCTTGGAGTTGCGGCAATCCCTTTCCTCCCATTAAATTCAATCCCGGAAAAATCAGCCCAAACAACACTTAATAACCCTAAAACGACAAACTCAAATTCAAATAACGATATTAAGATAAAAAACAAAAAGTAAAAGAAACTATACCTAATTTATCAAAATATGAGTTTTCAAAATAGTGTTGTTTTACCCAAATAATGCGAAGGATTTCACACTTCGGACAACTCTATCCCCGAAAAACCCATAATCTCTTACCTACACAGTTCTGGCATTCATTTTGCGAATAATCTTCCTGAGTGAGTTTTACAAGACAATGTTTGAAAGATGAAAACATCTTTTCAATGGAACAATTTATTAGTTCTATTTGAGTTAATTGATTTGTAAATACTCAGAGAATGGTCATTTTTAGTTGGCTATCTCAAGGGAGAATAAAATCATGAAAAAGTCAGTTTTAATTAAATGTGCAGTAGGCATTTCTATCTTGGCTGTTTTGTTTTTACTATCTCAAGCCGCAAAAGCACAAATATATGAGGGAGAATATAACGGCACTATTTCTGGCTCAATCGAGAAAAAAGCTATTGATCCCACTGATGAAACCCAGAGAGATTGGACATGGACTTTGAAAAAGATTGTCTTTAGCATCTCAACCACACAAGGACTGAAGATGTATGGCAAAATAACCGGTGAGTCGTTCTATCATCGTGCTCCGTCTGAAAAATCGGATTGGAGCAATCAAATTTCCGGTTGCCGGACTGATTTAGTGTCCTCTTCTACACTTTCCCATGTTAAATCATTAAATTTTACCTGCGTGTCTGAGGTTCTTGATCCAATTATTCTAAAAGGGACGATTAGTAATGGAATTATAAGCGGAACATGGCAAAAGAAAGAGCAACCATTCGTTTCAATAGGAAAATTTGAAGCCACTATCTCAAGTCAACCTAAAATTTCTATTACTGAAGGAACAGAAACCCAAGGTAAAGAAACAAAAGAAAAAAAAGTTCCTGAAATAGGAAAGAGTATCCGCAACAGTCTCGGAATGATTTTTATGGGTATTCCGGCGGGTTCATTTACAATGGGATCGCCTTTAAGTGAAAAAGACCGGGATGCAGACGAAGTGCAACATCAAGTTCGCCTGACTAAAGGCTTTTGGATGAGTAAATACGAGATAACACAGATACAATGGGGAGCAGTGATGGGAAATATTCCAGGCAATTCGGAGTTCTGTCCGCGCTGTCCGGTAGAACAAGTCTCTTGGGATGATGTGCAGGTATTCATCAGAAAACTAAATGAGAAAGGACTAGGTAAATATCGACTACCAACAGAAGCAGAATGGGAATATGCCGCAAGGGCTGGCTCGACAACGCCATTTTATTGGGGGGATCAATATAAGGATGCGTGTCAATATGCAAATCTTTATGATAAAACAAGCGATGAGAAGAGTGAGCATCCATCCGACAGCCGTTTAATTCCTTTCCTCAATTGTCAGGATGGTTATGCAGAGATAGCTACCGTCGGGGAATTTTTACCGAATGCCTTCGGATTGCATGATATGAGCGGAAATGTGTCGGAATGGGTAGCTGACTGGCAAGGAGATTATCCAATTGGAAGTGTAATTGATCCAAAAGGACCTGAAAGCGGCTTGAAACGCGTCATTCGCGGTGGTGATTGGGGACACACTGTAAAGGCAAGTCGTTCGGCAAATCGCATCGGCAATACGCCATCCACCATTGGTCGCGATTTGGGTTTTCGTCTTGTTATGGATGAATAAGTTAGAAATTCAGAAACAAATAACTATTGAAAAAAACGGAACGTGATTTCAACCGCAGCCGCTTCAATTAGATTGGCAAGTTATAGTTTATAAATTTACCTCTTTTAAAAAGAAATTACCTTTCGTGATTCTATTAATTAACTAAAACTTGGAATATCAAAGATAAAGTTCTCAGTTGATGAAAAACTCCTCAACCCTGCACTTAAATTTACTATTCTCTGATTTTTTCAATGACTCCACTAATTTTGAGCTTTATTTTCACTTTTTTTATTGCGAAATTAAAAAGTAAGGCGTAAATTTGTCAAAAATGTTTCAGAAAGACTAGTAATTAAGCAATTACACACTGCTTTACAAAATCTTGCTGGCAAAAATTTTGCAAATTCCAATGATTTATAGCTGAAAAAGTTTTTTGTAATCTTTTTATTTTGTCGCTTAATGAAGAAAAAAGTTTGAAATAGTTTGGAGTTTACGACATTAGAACGTTGGGGAGTAATTTCGTTCTCATCAATTAAAAAGTTTTTTTCAGAAAGCTTTAAGAATTATTATGTTTCAGCAAGGCCAACAAATCGGCACTTACACATTGCTTCACAAACTCGGGCGTGGCGGGTTCGGTGAAGTTTGGCTGGCGGAAAAACGATCCCAGTTTGTCACCAAAAAGGTGGCAGTCAAATTGCCTTTGGATGAACAAATAAATTTTGATGCGATTCGTCAGGAAGCCGAACTTTGGGAACAAGCCAGCGGAAACGCCAATGTTTTGCCGATCATTGATGCCGATGTAATTGACGGACAAGTGGTAATTGTCAGTGAATATGCAGATGGCGGTTCGCTTCACGATAGGCTCAAATTGCAAGGAAAATTGCCAATCAAACAAGCGGTTGAAATGACGATTGGAATTCTAAGCGGCTTGGATTTTCTGCATAATAAACGAATTCTTCACCGCGACATCAAACCCCAAAATATTCTCTTGCAAGGAAATACGCCGCGTTTGGCGGATTTCGGAATCTCGCGGGCGATGCAAACGACGAATATTAGCTCAAAACTGGTCGGGACGGATGCCTATATGTCGCCCGAAGCATTTGACGGCAAACGAAGCGTGCAAACTGATATTTGGTCGGTCGGGGTCGTTTTGTATCAACTTTTAGCGGGAAAGTTGCCGTTTCCGCAGGAGCATCCGTCCGAAAGAATTTTTGCCATTCTAACCAAAGAATTTCCGCCTCTGCCAAATGAGATTCCAACTAGTTTGCGGCAAATTGTGGCAAAAGCACTTGCCAAATCACCCGAAAACCGCTATCAAACGGCAAATCAAATGCGCGAAGCGTTGCAACGGGCTTTATTGGAAATTGAACATCCAACCATGGCAAAGACCGAAGTTTTACATATCCCGATTTCAAATCAAACCGTGACAGATGTAACAAATATCGGACAATTATTCCCAACTCAAGAGCCGAAAAAAGAAACTCTAGATGATTACCAACGTCTAAGCCCGGAAGCAAAAAGAATAATCGAAGAAGCTTTCAACCCCGAAGAACCGAAAAAAGAGCCTGTCGCCACTCAATTTAAACAAATTCCATTAACCGAACAGAAACCGTTACCCACTGAAGCCAACAGATTTGTCAACCGGACTCAAACAGGAAATGGCGGACTTGATTTTATAAGATATGCAGTTGCAATTGGAGCTGGATTTATTGCACTTCTGTTCGTAATTGTCGGAGCTACATACTTTTTAAATCCACGCAACACAACTCAATTAAAAAACGCTTCAAATGTAAATTCGACTGCGCCGATAAATGTTGAAATAACAACTTTTGGAAAGATTGCGTTGACAATGTATTTTGATGGAAAATTAGAAACCGATATAGATGCTTCACCGCACACAAGTAACTATAACGCGCAAAGTAATTTTACACTTGTTTATAGCATCTATCACGTAGACAATTTTCAGTTAAAAATCAACGGCAAAGTTATCAAACTCTCGAAAACTCCACCATTGGGGTCTTATGAAAGCAGGTTTGAGGTTACCAAAGATAATCTCCAAAAAATTTTGCAAAAAGGCTCAAACGAAAACTGATTTGATGGAGGTTATTTTCTCCGCAGAATCTCGCCCGCCATCGCTCCCGTTACTTTTCCGCTATCCCAAACGGCTTTTCCATTCACCCACACCGTCTCTATTCCTTCGGATAAAGTTTGCGGAACTAAGAATGTGTTGCGGTCAATTACTTTGTCTTTATCAAATAGAACGAGGTCGGCTTTCATTCCTTTTTTGATAATTCCGCGATCTTTCAAACCCAATCTTTTTGCGGGCATCAACGACATTTTGTGAACGGCTTCTTCTAAAGAGAGCCATTTATTTTCGCGGACGAATCTGCCTAAAACTCTGGGAAAAGTTCCGGTTCCGCGCGGATGTCTGCCGCCGATTCCGCCATCGCTCGAAACCATCACCCAAGATTGCTGATAGAAATTTTTAACGTCATTTTCGTTCATCGAATTACAAACAACGCTGGCTCCCCCGTCTTTGACAATTTGAATATAAACATCAACCGGGGAAACACCTTTCATTTTCGCAATTTCGTCCAAATTTTTACCTTCGTAATCACGATGCGCTGAACAGCTCGTAACCAAAACTTTGTCGCCGCCGCCAACATTGAAAAGTCCGGTTTCTACCTCTTTGCGGTCCTCGTGTTTGCGTGATGGAACTAAAACCGTAATCGTGGAGCCCCAAGCCGTGTAAGGATAAGCATCTGCTGTAATATCAACCCCGTTTTTCTTTTCCATTTCTACTAAAGCAATTGCATCAACTGATTTTCCCCACACATTACGATTCCCCATTTTGATATGCGAAATTTGGAGCGGTAATTTAGCTTCTTTGCTGATCCGGATCGATTCGCGGACGGCGTCAAGCATTCCTTCCTCTTCGTCCCGCATATGAGTCATATAAATTCCGTGATATTTCGCTGCAACTTTGGCAAGTGCAATCAATTCTTCAGTTGAAGCCGAATAACCTGTATCGTATTCCAATCCCGAAGATAAACCGAATGCACCTTCTTTCATCGCCTGTTCCATCAGAACAACCATCTTTCCCAGTTCTTCAGGAGTCGTTTGACGCGCATAACTGTTATTCATCACTTCTTCGCGCAAAGTTGCGTGTCCGATGAAGGCGCCGACATTCGGGGAAATTTTGCCCTGCAGTTTGTTCAAATAATCGGCAATCGGAAACGGTGAACCGCCGTCAGGACCAACTAAAATTGTCGTAATTCCCTGCGAAATCTGATTAGTCGCAGTTCCTTCTTTTAATAAACCGCTTTCGGAATGATTATGAATATCAATAAATCCGGGTGCTAGAATTTTTCCGCCGGCATCAATTACCACATCATCTTTTTTCGGTTTGATATTGCCGATTTTCGTAATTTTATCGCCTTTGATTTGGACATCGCCACGAAAGGCAGTTTTTCCACTCCCATCAATAATCGTTGCATTTTTGATGACAATCGAATTTTGTCCAAAAGTTAAAATTGCGGCTAAAAGAATTAAAAGAATCGTTGCAAAGATTGGTTTTGTCATACCGAAAATAATAGGCGAATTGCCCTATTTCGTCCAACTGGCTACAATAAAAGTTTATGAGCGAAAAACAATTTACCGGAAAATCAGCAATCGTCACGGGCGGAACTCGTGGAATTGGTAAAGCGATTGCATTGGAACTAGCAAAGCGTGGTTGTAATGTCGCATTTAACTATGCGAAAAGCGCGGAAGAAGCCGAAAAATTAAAGGCAGAAATTGAAGCATTGGGCGTCAAAGCTTTTGCCAAACAATGTGATGTTGCCAGCACCGAAAGCTCGGCGGAGTTTGTTAAAGAAGCTACCGCAGAATTTGGAACAATTAACTTTTTAATTAATAACGCCGGAATTACCCGTGATACGCTGATTTTGCGAATGAAAGAAGATGATTGGGATGCGGTTATTGACACCAATTTGAAAGGTGCTTGGAATTTTTGCAAAGCGGTTCTACGCCCGATGATGAAAAACGAAGGTGGCGGTGTCATTATCAATGTTGCTTCGATTAGCGGTGTTATCGGAATGCTTGGACAATCAAATTATTCAGCTTCAAAGGCTGGAATGATCGGTTTAACCAAATCGTTGGCAAAAGAAGTAGCGAGCCGACAAATCAATGTTAATGCCCTTGCGCTCGGATTGATCGAAACTGAAATGGCATCGGAAATGAACGCCGATTACCGCGAAAAAATCTTGGCGCAGATTCCTTTGGGCAGACTCGGGAACGTGCAGGAAGTTGCCGAAATCACTTGCTTTTTATGTTCGGATTCGGCTCGTTACATCACCGGACAAGTAATTTCACCCAATGGCGGACTGGCGATGTAGTTCGATTTGGGATTTGAGAATTCGGATTGCGGATAAAAACCAAGCAATCCCATATCCCAAATCCCATATCCCAAATCAAATAATGGATTCACAAAACGAAAACTCAGAAGAGCAAGAACAATTAACGCCCGAAGAATATTTGGCGAAAAGAAAAGCCTCTGCTCGCAAAAAATCCTGGTGGGCGATTGGAATTGGAGCATTTTTAGTTTTTGCACATCTCGTCTGGCTACCTGTTTTGTATTGGTTCGGGCGTGAAAGTTTTTCGCTTTTCTTTCAAAGTATTCTTTTTATTCTTGGGCTAGTTGGGTTTATCGGCGGACTTTGGGGGCTTTTTTATGCCAGAAGCCTGAATCTTTCTGACATAATTCCAACCGAAGCCGCCATCAAATATTTAGCCGAAGCGCGTCAGATAACTCCTTATTATACTTATATTTTAGTAGTCTCAATAGTTGTCGTTTTTATCGCTCAAGTAATAGTTGATAATGACAATAATGATAGCTCCGAATTATTACCGCTTTCGATTCAATTAGCCGGATTGATAAAACCTTTGGTTTGGAAAGGTGAATTTTGGCGATTGTTGACGGTCGGCACTTTACATGGCGGGCTTTTGCATATTTATTTTAATGGTCAGGCTCTCTACGGGCTTGGAACCACAGTTGAATATCTTTCTAACCGTGCACATTTGGCGATAGTTTTCGTTTTGGCAATAGTTTCCGGCGCATTGTTCAGCCTTTATTTTATGCCTAATACGCCATCGGTCGGAGCATCGGGCGGAATCATGGGAATTATCGGTTACGCGGCAATGTTGGGTTATCGTCGAAAATCTCAGATGCCGCCTGATTTCCTCAAAAATATGTTGATAAATATTGGTTTTATTGCGGCTTTTGGAATTGTTGCTTATCAATTCATTGATAATTTCGGACATCTCGGCGGTTTATTGGTCGGGGTTGTTTACGGATTTTTACAAATTCCGCGAAGTTTAGAAAAAGACCCGCGCAAAGTTGGAGTGATTGCCGACTTTTTAGGAATGATTGCGATGGGAGTGTTCGTTTTCACCGCTATTTTGAGTATTTTATTGATTTTAGAAAAGATTAAATTATAGACATGCCGCGAGTTAGAGTTCACCAGCACGTTAATCCGTTAGCTCCATATTATCGTTTTACACCACAAGCAATTGAGATTGAAAAAGTTTTTACCAATCCGAATTTACCGTTATTGCTCGACATCGGTTGTGCGCGGGGGCGTTTTTTGCTCAAAATGGCGGAAATTGATAAATCACAGAATTTTCTCGGTGTAGAAATCCGCGAACCGCTGGTAATTGAAGGAAATCGTTTGGCAAACGAGGCAAATCTACCAAATCTGCATTATGAATTTTGTAATGCGATGATCGCGCTCGACAAACTTTTAGCGAAAATCCCGAAAGGACTGATGCAAACTGTGACGATTCAATTTCCCGATCCGTGGTTTAAGCGAAAACACTCTAAACGCCGAATGGTCAATCGTGAATTGGTCGAAACTGTAGTCGAACATTTAGCCGAAAACGGCAGGATTTTAGTTCAAACCGATATTGAATTTTTAGCCGAAGAAATATTTACCCTGTTTCGGGAAAATGAGAATTTGCGCGAAGTTGAAATTAATCAAAATCCTTTTCCCGTCAGAACTGAACGCGAAAAAGCTGTTGAAGATAAAGATTTACCGGTTTATCGAAAGATCTTTGAAAGAAAATAAAAGAGTCGAAAGCCATTTTTGACTTTCGACTCTTTTAGTAATTTTGAATCTTAAAATTTACACCTACCAAGTTATTTCTAATTCATAATCACCTGCTCCTTTGTCCGTATCAAATATCTGAACAATAGCGACATAATCATTTTCGGCACTTGGCTGCTGCAAAACGTTAACGGTTCCGCGTCCTTTATTTTTCTTGACCGAAACGCTTCCCGGACGATGTGCCAAATATCCGCTCAGATTGTTGGTAACATTTGAAAGTCCGGTTCCTGAAGCATCCTGAGTATCTACATCACTACCGGAAATCATGATATTAGCAGTCTGGTCAACCCGCCCGCGCCAGACTAACCTTCCTGACTGATATGGTTCTTCAACTTGAATAAGAGTATTTGACTGCCAGGAAATTTGCAGACGATAATCATCGTCACCGCGCTTGGAATCTAAGATTTGAATAATTCCCGTAAATTTATTTTCACGGCTTGGTTGTTGAATAACTGAAGCAGTTCCGCGTCCTTGATTCTTCACTACCGAAAGAGTTGCGGAACGACGTGGTAAAACACCACTCATAGTTTGGAGAGTTGGCTGTCCGCTTGTGCCGCCTAAAACTTCGGTTCTAACTTCGTTTCCTCTGATGATGATATTAACCCGATCATCAACTTTTCCAACCCAATCTACTATTCCGGTAGCTGTTCCGCCTCTCGAATTATTCGGAAAATTCGGATTGGTTGGATTAGTTGGAAAAGTCGGTTGGACCGCACCAATTGGCAAATCATATTGACGGGTTCTGCCATCATAACCATCATAATAACCTTGTTTATAAAAGGCTTCATATAACTTATTATATTGACCTTCGTAGCGTTCAGGTAAACGGCTGATATTTCTGCGCTTATCACTTTCACCGTCCTGAAACCCGTCATCGTAGCCATTTCTCTGCTCATTGCTCCACTTCTGATAGGGTTTGATACTTGAATATCCGGCATCATATCCTTGCTGGTAATAGCTTTCATACTTACTACCGTCTAATTTGTTACGATAGCGTTTGTAATCATTATTTCGGTTGCTTTGGGCATCGCTTGCGCCATCTTGATAGCCTTCTTGGTAATAGCCGCATTGAATCGGGGTCAAATTGCTTTGGCTGCATTGCCCGTATTGCTGAACATATTGAGCAGAAACAGAAAGCCCTGCAATTACGCTTAGCAAAATGGAAAACAATAAATTTTTCATCTTTTTCTCCGCTAGAAATATTTTTTTTCGGGGGCTGTAGTTTTGCCTAAATTTCAAGCAAAAGTCTAATTGGTAAAAGAAAGCTAAGTATTGGAGGGCATAACACTTAGCCTTCAAATATAATTGTTCAAATCAGGAAAAGAGTTGAGCCTTTAGAAATCAAAACTCTTTATTTTTTCCTTTAGCTAACCTATCCGTTCAAACGAACTGAACGAAGGATATTACGAAATGCGGCTTGGTAGCTGGTTGCCTGGTCTTCGGGCGAAACAGTAATGACATAAAAAATGCCGTTATTTCTGGTTTGTGTTCCATAAATAGTTACCAATTCGTTGCGGTTGGTAATATTTGAACGTCCGCCAATAACAACAGCCAAACCGCTACGTCCGTTAAGTGTGGTGTTTGAATAGTTACTTTTCATTTGATAATTATTGCTTTGGGCAATACCTTTGACATAATTATCAAACGATTGTTGGAAATTACTTCCATTTGCCTGAGTTACTCCAATCATAACTCCGTGTGTAATTCCCTCATCTCCATATGCGCCTTCGGGCGAGAAAATAACCTCATTTTGGCTCGGAAATTCGCGCCAATTATTTGGAACATTAACCGATAAACCGCCATTGTTATAAACTCTGTAACTCGCACTTGGTAATCCGACATTGCCGTATCGACCACCGGCAGTTGGATTTTGCCCTCCGCCTTGTCCTTGCGCTTCTTTTTCGATTTGCTCCATTGTTTTAGCTTTTGGCAATGAACGCATATAGTTTTGAGCGCGTTGGAATCCTGGTGTAATTTTAATCGGGTTTGGATTAACGCGAAGCATCGAAGCCTCTTGGTTAATATAATTGTAACGATTACCCGGATCGGGGTGAGTGCTGATCCATTCAGGAGTGCGCCCGCCGCCTTCTCCGGCAATGGTTTTGAACATATTAGCTAAATCACGCGGATCATATCCAGCTCGAGCCATAATGTTTGCGCCAACCAGGTCAGCTTGTTTTTCAAAAGCACGGCTATATGGAGTTATTAATCCGGCGTAGCCTGCTGCACCAAGTTCAGGTGCTCCGATTACTGCTCCACCAAGTAAAACCCCAATAGCGGCAATTTGAGTTCCTAAACCGGGTCCTTGTGCAGTTCCGTGACGCAACATTGCGTGACTGATTTCGTGCGCCATGACACCTGCCATTTCGCCTTCGTTATGTGCCGCCTCGATCATTCCGCGATTAACATAAAGAAAACAGCCCGGCAGAGCAAAAGCATTGATGTCGCTGGCATTAACGATTTTGAATTGACAATTAAATTCAGGATGCTGAAATTCGGGCGGAACCGCTGCCGCTAACCGTCTGCCGACTTCATTAATATATGCTTCGGAAATTCGTTCGTTAATCAGCGGAAATGCTCTTTCAACCTCTGCAGAGGCTTTTCGTCCAACCTCAAGGTCTTTGCTGATATTAGTTTTATTTTTCGGCATTGAAACTTTGGTTTGCCCAATACTAACTATTGGTAAGATCAAAACCATCGAAAACAACGCTAAAATAGTTAAATTCTTTTTCATTTTTCCCTCCTCAGAAAACAGATTGTCAGTTAATTATTTCTTTTGATTTACAGTCTATTGTAAACCTTATTCTACAATCAATTCAATAAAGCCAAATTAAAGAACAAAAGCTAATCTCAGATGAAAGTTAAATTAGCAAAGTTGGCTCCATATTAATAATTGTTTTATGGAAAAGACTTCTAAATCTAACTTTTTGACGATATGGAGAAAAGTTCTCGGATCCCGTCACTGGATGGTCTCCGCACAATTTCAATTGTCTTAGTCGTTGCAAATCACGTTCAAATGAGTTACTCGCAAAGAATTGAAGACACTTATAATTTAGGAAATTTAGGTGTGCGAATATTTTTTGTGATTTCGGGATTTTTGATTACCGGTTTACTTCTCAAAGAGATCAATGAAACAGGCAAGATCGCACTTTTGAAATTCTATTTTCGCCGCACTTTGCGAATTTTTGTTCCCTTTTATTTTTTCCTTTTGATAATCTTTATCGCAACAGTCTTGGGTTGGATCCCGCCTATTTCGACCGAAAACTTCTTAGATACAGCAACTTATACCAGCAACTATTTAGGCAATGAGGCTTGGGATATAACACACTCATGGTCATTGGCAGTTGAGGAACAATTTTATTTGATTTTTCCAGGGATTTTGGCTTTTTTAGGAATTACGCGAACTAGAAAAGTTCTTTTAGGGGTAATTATTATTGCGCCGGTTGCCCGGCTTTTATATTTTAAACATTACGGCGAAACAGACTTTTTCTGGTTCACAACTGCTTTTCATCACAATATGGATTCTCTCGCAATCGGTTGCTTACTTTCGTTTTTTCAACAAAAATTACACTCAAATTCCGCTTATCAATATTTTCTCAAAACAAAATTTGCGTTGCTTTTTCCGATTCCGATTTTTATTTTGAACAATCAGGAAAACCACCCCAAATTTGGCGTATCTATTGCAATAACAATATTAATCATTTTAATTGCAATGTTTATTGATTGGTCAATTGCCAATTATCAAACTATTTTCGGTAAAATCCTAAATTCTCGTCCAATAATTTTAGTCGGAATGATGAGCTATTCTATATACCTTTGGCAACAACCATTTTTTAATCCTTTCAATAAAGCAATTTTTACAATTTTCCCTTTTAATTTAGCCGCAATGATAGTTGCCTCAACTCTTTCGTATTATTTGATCGAGAAAAAATCTTTGCAATTTCGACAATATCTTGAAATCAAATTATTCAATCGAGAAAAATCTCTAATAATTCCAGAATCTGCGTGATGTTACATCTTTGTTACAAAAAAGTTTCAACTAATAGACAAGCCTTTTTTCATCGGATATATTTTGGAATTTGAATTCTAAACTTATATTTGGAGACTGTAAAAATGGGCTTTAGCTTATTACCACGCGAAGATCAGTATTTTACTCTTTTTTCGCAAATGACAGCAAAAATGCAGGAAGCGGCAAATCTTTTGGTTGAAATGACTCAAGGGAATCCGGCAAATTTTGAAACGATAACCAAGAAAATTAAAGATACCGAACACGCCTGTGATGCAATTACACATGAGTTGACGACTAAACTCAACAAATCATTCATTACTCCGTTTGACCGTGAAGATATTTTTGCACTGTCCGTTGCACTGGATGATGTCCTTGACTACATTGATGCGGCGGCGCGGGCAGTTATGATGTATGACATCAAAGACGTTACTGACTATTCCAAACATCTCGCCAAAGTGATTCAAGGGTTAGCGATTGAAATTAATTCAGCAGTTGCACTGCTCAGTAAACCGGCCAACTTGAATCAACATATTGTCGAAATTCATCGGCTCGAAAATGAAGCGGATGATGTTTATTTTCGGGCAATCGGCGAACTTTTTCATAGCTCAACCGATGTTTTGACCGTTATCAAAATGAAAGAACTTTACGAGATCTTAGAAAACGCCACCGATAGATGTGAGAGCGTTGCCAATATCATTGAGAGCATAATGCTCAAGCACACCTAAAAATATGGATGCACATACAATAACAGTTACTTTAGTCGTAGTGATTATCTTGATGGCGTTAATTTTTGATTACGTTAATGGCTTTCACGATGCGGCAAACTCAATTGCTACAGTAGTTGCAACCAAAGTGCTATCACCCGGGATAGCTGTTGCATGGGCAGCATTTTTTAATTTTATAGCCCTTTTAGTATTCAAAACAGAAGTCGCAGACACCATCAGAAAAAGTATCGATACTGATAAAATAGATACAGATGTTAGATTATATGTGGTTCTTGCCGGACTTATCGGGGCTATTATTTGGAACTTGATTACTTGGTGGCTTGGGTTGCCAACCTCAAGTTCGCACGCTTTGCTGGGCGGACTTGGCGGAGCAGGAATTGTTGCATATGGGGGCATTGGAATTCTTAAAGCGGAGGCTTGGATTAAAACAGTTGAATTCATTGTTTTATCTCCACTTATCGGACTAACGCTTGGTTTTGTGATGATGGTGTCCGTTTACTGGATTTTTCACAAGGTTAGTGTCCATAAGGTTGATAAGATTTTCAGGGTTGGACAATTATTTTCGGCGGCGGCATTTTCGCTCGGACACGGAGGAAATGATGCCCAAAAAACGATGGGCGTGATGATGATGGCTTTAGCTATCGGATTTCCTGAAATTTACACAGGTTCGGGTGGTAAATTTGCTGAAATTCCGCTCTGGGTTGCCCTTTCAGCGCATTTGGCGATTGGTTTAGGAACTCTTTCGGGCGGTTGGCGAATCATCAAAACGATGGGAACAAAAATTGCCAAACTTCAACCGGTTGGTGGTTTTTGTGCAGAAACAGCCGGAGCCTTGACTCTATTTGGCGCAACAGCGGCTGGAATTCCGGTTTCTACAACACATACGATTACGGGCGCAATTGTGGGAGTTGGTGCAACTAAAAGATTTTCAGCGGTCAAATGGGGAGTGGCAGGACGTATTGTCTGGGCGTGGGTTTTGACAATTCCGGCAGCTTCATTTGTAGCAGCTCTTTCGTATTTGATAATCCAAGGGATTCACAAAGCCTTAGGCAGTTAATTTCGTTTTACGAAGACTTCATCAAAAGTTCGAGTAGTGTTGTCTGTCACACTAAAAGTCTGTTGACGGGGTTCTTCGAGTTGAGCAGTAGTTGGAGCAGAAAGTTGAGCAGGTTGAAAAACTTGATTTAAACTTTCTGCTTTATTTGTTTGCGGGGTAATAATTTTTGAAATTTGGCGAGCAATCAAAAATGCAATGCTAAATAATGTGAGTAGATAGCCACTGACAAGCATCACAATCAGTTCGTCTTTCACACCTTTATTGAGCAACATTGCAATCAAACCAATCACACTACCTAACCCAATAATCGAAACAGCAGTAAGAGAAATAATCAAACTAGTCAAAACAGCTTTGTGCGAATTGTCCGCATCGCTAGTTAATTTACCACCGCAGATATTGCAATAATTCAGCTTATCATTTAATTGAGTGCCACATTTTGAACAAAACATAACTTTATTTGATTCTAATTTTTTCTTCGAGCCAGTTGGTTAAATCATCTAATGCTTCAAGGTGAATAGGTTTGCCTTTGTAGGCTTTATAAGCCCAAACAAATGAGCAAATCATCATTACCAGTTGGAACAATCCATTTCCAAAACCAGCCCAATTCGAAGCAATTCCGGCAAAACCTAAAATCGCCGTGATTAGCCAAATTCCAATATGCAACGCCATCCCTTGAGCCGCGTGAAAGCGTGCTTTCGGTTCGGTTCGTGGAACCAGCAAAAGTTCAACTAATCCTGCCACCAGACCAATCCCCCACGGCAAATAAGGCAATGCAATAACAATATTTTCGGACAAACCAATTTTTTCAACCTTGCGATTGATTGGCTGATTCATCTCCATAAATTGGTTTTGATAAACAGCAGGCGGTTGATAATTTGGCACGTTGGCATATGATTGGAACTGTGCTTCCTCAAAACGCCGTGTTTGCTCATCAGTTGCGACATTGTTCGGGAAATTTTGCGTTTCAGCGGTTAATTTATATGCAGTTTCATCACGTTGCGCTTCGGCAACTTTTTTCGGAAACTCAGGATCAAGCGGATTTGTATCAAATTTTTTAGGCATAGCCGTAATACCTTACGTCAAATTACAAAGTTTTGTTCAAATTCTATTGAAAACTTCTGCAAGTTTATCTTACTTTTCTTTGATTTTGAAATTATTAATTGATTTGAACTAAAAAGTAGGCGATTTAGCTTTTCACTGAGACTTGACAAAGTGCAACACAAAGTTTAGCTTATCAATTTCGTGTTTTGATAATTTATTAAGTAGAGGCGCGGTTTTCAAGAGTATTTTTTTCGGAGAGCAAGAAGGCTTAATGATGAAAAAAGGAAAGGGATAAATCGCCGAAATTTGCCAAACGCTTCTTAATTTGGCAAGTTGGTTATAACGGCTAAATCCGTTAAACTGTCAACGAATTTCGTTGGGGAGCTACGACAGATTTTCTTAATTTTTTAAGGTCGGTTGTGTGCTTTTTCACAATCGGCTTTTTTTATTTTTATGAGTAATTTGAAACCAACTATTATGAAATTTGGCGGAACTTCGGTGCAGGATGCAACGGCTTTTGCACGGGTTGCCGCTATCGTTATCGGCGAAAAAGAGAATTCGCCTGTAGTTGTAACCTCTGCGATGAGTAAAGTTACAGACGCTTTATTATTTGCTTTCGAGTTAGCTAAAAAAGATGAACCCGAAAAAGCAATCGAAAGTTTAGAGCCGCATTTTGAAAGACATATCACTGTTGCCAAGGAATTAACCGGTGCGGAAGCGCAAAAAAGATTTTTTGACGAACTGCAAAAATCAAAAACGGAATTGACTGAAATTTTACAAAGGGTTTCGCGCCGCTCGCTTCCCTTGCAGCTCTTAAAAGATGTCATAGTTGCCTATGGCGAACAGCTTTCAAGCCGTTTATTGACAGAGGTTTGCAAAGCCTCGGGGTTAAATGCCCGTCACGCTGATTCACGCCGTCTAATTGTTACAGATGATGAACACGGCGCAGCAAATCCGATCTGGAGCGAAACTGAAAAAATTATCCAACTCGAATTACATCCGCAAATTAATAGCGGCGAAATTCCGGTGATG
>DAORIL010000021.1:0-23266 GCA_035438525.1 Pyrinomonadaceae bacterium | reverse complement strand
CATATCCGGTGAAATGGCAATTACATACTGAACCGGTGCCGAACTGTTTGGATCCTCTGACCAAGGCCTTCCTTTAACTTCTTTCCTTTCTGAGGTTTCCACATTATAGTAGAATTTTCGGAACAACAACCACTTACCTTCATCGTTTACCCAAACGCTTCCCAGACCTTCTTCCAATTCTGTTATTTCGGGTTTATCATATTTAATTCGTATAATATAAGTAAAACTATAATTTTCTGAGGCATCACTAAAGCAACGGATTATTTCCACTTTTGGGTTAGGGCTGGTATCGCACCAATTGATACGATTGGTTAAAGTTGCATCATTTTCAGGTTTCCATTCTCTGCCATTTACCCAAAAACTACCGGAACTATATTCAAGCCTTCCGCGTTTAACTCCGCTTGAGTAGTGCGAAGAAGAACTTCCTCCACAACCAAGCACAAGGAAGAACAAAATTACGAGCAATAAACTCAGATTTTGAAATGTTTTATTCATTAAATTTTAATTTTATAATTGCAAAACAGGTATTTTTTTTCAAATTTTAGTTGACTACCTAAAATAAACTGATGATTACTGCCAAACACAAAAGAATGCCTACCAACATACAAAATCCGGTAACTATTGAGGCAAACAGAACCGAGCTTCGCTTCATTTTCGGTGTTACCACAAATTCCGGATTGTCAGGATGATAATGGATTTTAATGGGGTCCCCCTCTTTAACTGAACCATATTCCGAAGAATCTAAATAAACTTTGGCACTTTGTCTTCCGTTTTCGGTCTCAAATTCAACATTGATATAACCAATCAGAGTGCTGCCTCCGTCATCACGGTAGCTATTAGAATTGCTTCGTTCAGTATTTTTCCAGACAATTTTTGCTTCCACTTCCTTTCCATTTTTACTAATCGCCGCATCATACATCCCAACTTCATGACGAAATTCCTTCCAACCATAAATTCCACCGATTACAAGGGCCACGCCTAAAATAAAGATTCCGAGGCGATTAAAGAAAAATTCCAGTAAAAATTCAAATATTTCCATAACTTAACAAACATAGGTGATGCTGAGTCCCAACAATGCTTTTTCAATTGCTTTGGACAATCCTTCAAAGGTTGCCTCGCCATCCCCAAATGAAGCCTTAGCCACAACACCTGTTTCGGTTTTAACGATTCGGATAGTTACCCGCACTCTATCCCCCATAACCTGCACCGCTCCAAACATTAACCACATTGATCCTTCACCCTTTTGTCCTGTTTGCTCATAAGTTTTCTTAACCTGAGCAGGAGTTGGCAGAACTTTGTAAATGGAATTTAGGCGGACGGAAAATCTGTAAAATTGATTGGGTGATTGGGTTTCAATCATTATTGAATTTGGCGAAGCGTTTGGCAAAAAAGCCTTTTTTGACATCATTTCAGCCAATGAATTTTGAATTTCTGCTGCAGTAATTTGGCTCATAATTTATTCCGAACATTTTTCATAAGTTGCCGAATAAATGTTCCATTTATTAGTGTTGTAGTTTTTACCATACATCTGAACTTTTAAAGTTTTACTACCTAAAGTCCAAACATATTTTTTAATGTTTTCAAAGCCTGCAGGAATCGAACCAGTAAATTTTATCGTCAAAGTGTTTCCTGTTTTGGTGCCCTTGAAATGAAAAAGTTCGCCTGAAGTGTTTTCATCGTAGCTTGAAGTTTGCAACTCCCCATCGGTAACTTTACTTCCCGAAATCGCAAAGGAGATAATAACTTGACTCTTCAAACCTTTATTTTCAAAACAATATTCTGTTTGCGCGGAAGTTGTAACAACTCCAATAAATACCGTAAATAATAGTGTTGCGATAATCTTCTTCATAATCCTTAATTCCCCATAGTTTTAAATACCAACTAAATTTTAGTTTTATGGACCTTATTTTTTTATAAATTCCGTTTGCAATTACATTGAGCCCAAAAATGCAGCCCTTGTTTGTCACCTGATTTTTTTTCCAACATACTCCAATAGCATTTTGCAATCTGGCTTTTTAGCATCGGTAAAAGTTGCAGTTGTTACTTCAAATTTGGCAAAACCTTTAGCCTCAACCAGATTGGGTATCGAGTTTCTTTTGTATTTGTAAATGAAAATTCCTGAATATTCGACTTTTAACTTTCGGTGACCGAGTAAGAGAATTTTGATTTCGTCCTTTCTGTTGCATCAAATTTCTTTGACCTAGTCCGCTGTCACAACTTTTTGTCGATAGCTTAATTTCGAATTACTCAGAATTCCCAATAAAACCATTAATTTCTTCAATTTTGTCACCTCGGTTCAATGTTATGAATTGCTAAAGTTTTTTTACTTTTATTTTTCAGTTTGATTTGAAAACCAAAGGTCAAAAGCACTATGATTCGGGGCAATTTCTTTATAGATGACCCCGTTATATCTCATCCAATACTTATAAAAGTTTGAAACTTTTTCGGCATCCTGAACTGAAAGGTCAGATCGTGATTTTGTTTTAAGTAAAATATTTTCAATGTTTTTTTGATTGCTTAAAATATCAACAAACTGTTTAGGTAAAGCCTTTACGCCTTGAATTTCTCCACCTTCAATTTTGTCGGAAATTTTCTCAAAGATCGCTTTATTGCTTGTTGGATTAAAAGTAATTTTTCCGAAAATTCTCGCAACTCTTTCACCATCATTAAGCGATATTTCCGTTCCGCTTGCATAGACATAACTTATCCAATTAGTTAGCTTTCTATCGGTCCATTCGGTTGGAAAAAATGGGGAAAACCTCATTTGAAACATCGTCTTTTCAGGAACGGGCTGATAAATTTTGGTAAAAAAATCAGCAGCATTTTTTCTAGTTTCTTCCAGTGATGTTTCGACAGTTTTTTCTTGCATTGATTCGTATTTCTTGGCTAATTTTTCAAATTCTCCGGCTACTGCACTGTAGCGTTTTTGATTTTGCGCGGAAAGCGGCGAATTTGCTCCCGAAGAAACCTGAAACGATTCTTTTCCAAATGAAATATTGACCCCTTCTGAACCTGCATCGTAAACAATGCCTTTGTTAGGCTCATTTTTGATGGTGTCAAATTTGTTTTCGACAAAAAGTTGATAAAGATTCGCTTTGTCTGCGGCCGAAATTTTCGCTGTCCAGGTAATTTCTTTTTGTCCGGTTTGCGGCAACCGGGCTTTATAATTCAGCGATTCCCCTTTGATTCTGATACTGGTAAAAAATTGGGTCATTCCCCCATTTTCGTTAAAATTCATTTCTACGTCCGACGGCATTTCTTTGGGAAGTTTTGACTGCGCCTCACAACTTGCAAACATCATTAACATTAATAAAAGCAATATTTTCAAAACTTTAACTCCTCAAATCTAAAGATTTCAATTTTCGTCCCTTTTATTTAAGGACATTTTCAAAGTAGAGAACGCAGTTTCGATTGTCCTTTGCAAATTGTTGAAGATTTTAGGCTTTGTCCTTAACCGCCAAAGTGCAGGAAGTCGCTGAAAACGGGTCGGATAAATTAGGATCGGCTTTTTCATTGACCGATTCAAGTTTTAAGAGCTTTTCTCCCAATGGAATTGATTCGCCAATATCAAGTGTTACTTTTTTAGTATAACCTTTTCCTGAAATTTCAAGATTGGCATAAACCGAATTCTTTTTACCACCAAAAGTATGTCCGACACTGAGCATTTTAACGGTGAATTCGCCGATTTGTTTTGACTCGTTTTTCTTTAAGGTAAAAGATTCTGAATCAATTTTGGTTATTGGATTAGCACCGCAACTGATAGAAAATATGATGGTTGCAAAAATAATTAAAATTGATTTCATAGTCTTAAAAAAATGTTTGTATTTCAACCAAATGGCCGAACTACAAACGGTAATTGATTTTATTTAACTTCGATCACCTGACAATGCTCTAATCTTGGCGAAACTTTGGGAACTAAGAAATCATCCTGAAAACCTTGAACGGTAGCCATTCCATCCTCTTTTAGGTCCTTCATTTGATCCACATCTTTATCGTCAAAATAACAACTGACTCCATGTAGAGTTCCGGGGGCGTAAAGTGTCACCCAAGGCTGAGTTGTTCCTTTCTTTTCAGTGACGACCATATCGACTCGTCCCGAAACCTGAATATTTTTCTTGGCATATTTTTCTAAATCTTTGTCGGTCACGCCATCACGGGTAAAGATTTTGTCATATTCTTCAGCGGTTACCGTAAAATCAGCTTTCTCTTTTGGGGTTCTTTGAGTTTTGCCCGTATCTTTTGACTCGGTTGGAGTAGTTGAATTTGCAGTTGAGGTTGTATTTGAACCTGAATTAGAATTGGCTAATGGTTTTGCTGTGTTTTTAGTGTTATCGTCCGTCGTAGTTCCGGCTGAGAATTTACAACCCAGCCCAATTGCGGCCAAAATTGTCAAAACCACCCCTAAATTTAATAGTTTTTTTTTCATTGTTTCTCCTTAATTATGTTTTTTTTATTGGTGTAGTTGTTCCGCACATCATTGATCGCATTTTGGCATAAACCAGATTGTGAAAATCAATGTAATAACTCGCATAATTTGCATCCAGATAAATATTGGTATGCCCGCCGTTGGGAACTTTGATCAAAATGCTAAAAAGCCCAACCGCATCTGCTTTATTTTTAATTGATTCACTGCCATACATATTAAAACTTTTACCTGTGATCCCATAGTTAATTGGAACAACATCGTCAGCAGTTCCGTGATAACTAAAAATCGGGGCATCATTTTTATCAATCCAATTTTCCTCCAAGATACTGCCGGAATAGTTAATTACCCCTTTAATTTTGGACGAAACCTTTAGATTTTCAGGAGTTCCGGTATTTCCTTCCAACCCGCCTTCATCGGCAACAAATTTGGCAAAATCTGCCGGCACTTGGTCGTCTTCGTCCAATAATCCGATGTGTAAAGCTGTTATCGCACCTGCCGAAGCACCCCCAATAAAAATATTGTTGGGATCGATTTTGTAAGGATTTCCGTTGGCTGCTGAAGCCCGAAAAAATCGAATGGACGATTTAAAATCACTCATTGCCTTCACGATTTCGCGTTTCATATTATTGACATCATAGATTTTATCCATTGGGATCAACCGATAATCAATGCTGGCAGTCACATAGCCTTTTTTAGTAAATTGCTGGCAAAAATAAGCCATATCATCTTTGGTTCCTTGGACATAACCACCCCCATGAGCAAAGATTATCATCGGTCGCAGAGTTGCCGTATCCCCTTTTGGTTCAAAAATATCAGCATTTAGAATTACATTTTCGCCATTCCAACCTTTATTTGAACCAAACTGAACAGTCTTTTTGTTTGACTCGGAAAACAAGTCTTTTTCGTATCTGCCGGCCGTGCACAGCACTTTAGACTGTGCCTGTTCCGAACAAGAAAAGGTAAATAGAAGCAATAAACAAAGTAGATTTTTCATTTTTTTAGGCAAAAAGAAGTCAAGAGCAAATCGGAAAATATTTCACCAAACTCGCTCCTGACACGAGTTTTTATTGAATTAGAAACCCGTTAATGGATTTCCGTAAAAGGCATCGGTTTTGTAAGCCAACAAATTAACTGCACCTTCTTTGACTGGAATTACCTTAGCGGGAACCACAATTCCAAAACCTGACATCCCATTATTTTTGGCTACGTTGTTATCCACGATTTTGCCGTCTGCTCCGACTGTAAATGGAACAGTTCTCACGATTTCATCATCCAACAAGATTTTTATTTCATAATTTCCCGGATTCTTTTTGAAAACATGAAAATTTTTATTGTCACCTTCATTGTCGAAATACCTGGCATTGAAAAAATGAAAAGTCCATTTTTCCCAACGGAATTTGCTCTCGCTGTCGCCCTCAATAAAAACGTAATCGCCTTGGGTTGAACCACCTGTTTCAGTATTATCGACCTGTTTTCCGTTATAAAACAGATAGGCCTTTATTTTTCCGCGGTTATCACCACGAAACCACATTGAAGGCTGAAACATTGGAGCCTCTTCATTTCCTTTGGGATTAAAATTCAAATATGCCATTGGCAAGGTCCAATCTTGATCAACATAAAACAAAAATTCGTTTTTGAAATCAGGATGGGGCGTCCCGGCAAACTCTTTATTGACCTTGAACTTTCCTTCATAGAATAATTTGGACGTTCCTTGCAACGAATTTTTAAGTGTAATTTTGAAAGTAAAAAGTCCGGTTAAAATGGAAGAACGTTTGTCAGTCCAACTTGATACAGCCTCGGATTGAAAAACCTCGTATCTCCCTGCCTCAATCGAAAAAGGTGCTGAATCCTGGCTAAACCAAAGTTTTCCATCGGGATTAAAAAATTCGTAAGTGAAATAACTTGAATCGGCAATGGGACCTGAAACAGCAAACTCAAGTTTTGGCATCCACGACCAAAAATTCTTTAAAGTCGGTTGTTTCCAATAGTTTAAATCCCGAGCCGTTTTAACTTTTAAGGTTGGTTTTAACACCGAGGATGCCGGAAAAGTTTGCTTAAAAACGTCTTGTTCCTGAGCAAAATTAACTGTGATCAAACTAAATAAAATTAAAATTTGTGCTATAAGTTTTTTCATTTCGTTTTCCTTTTCTTACTCCTTTACCGTTTAATCGCCGTTAACGGGGCTTTGGCTTTTTCGCAATTGGCAAAACATTTAGGCTGGCTGGTGGCTTCACCTTGATTTGTGCCTCGATCCGAAAACTTGAACATAAACATCGGCATCCCATAATCCTTTCGATTATCAATCAGTTCGTCCAATTCGGCTTTGGCTTCTTTATAAGTATTTCCAACATCGTTGCGAACATAACTTGGCAAAATCTCTTTTTGGTCGTCATACCAACGGAGTCCAAAACCTTGTTTTTGGATCAACGGTTGTTCAATGGTGGTTTCAAAATATTTACTAAAAATATCGCCCATTCTCCGCGAATCCGAACCATTCACATAAACTTCAAATGGCTCAGTCAGGTAAAATCTCTGGTCTATTCCGTCGCTATCATCGCCCGCACTTTTCTTAAAACTTGTGACTTCGATCTTGAAATATTTCCAAACCGGAACGCCCGAAACGTGCACTTCACCGACATTGGACATCCAATCAGCCCGGGTTGCTCCATCTGCCAACGAACAATTAAAGAAAAATGTTGACCAATAATCATCGTCAGCCTTTGGATTTAATGACTTTTTGTCTTGTTGAAAAACTGCGTAACGTGCTTCGTCGGCTTCTTCCAACGTGCCAAAGGTTTTGATCTGCGCATCTTTGACCGTTAATTTCAAATCGTTGGCAAAATATGGGATAACTTTGGAAGTAAAATAACTAAGCGCATTTTGTTTAGCTTTTTCAGTTTCCGAAGAATTTATGGCACCGATACTGGTAAAAAAAGCACTTTCAGTTACGTTAGATTGAGTCGCTTTGGTCGCCGTATAAATTCGCACCCAGGCATAAACTTTACCGTTTTGGGCAAAGGTTGAAGTTGCTGAAATCATTGTAAATATTGCAAAGATTAAGAATTTATTGAACTTGAACATTTTAATTTCCTCCGCTTCGATAGAAAATAAATCCGGCAATCATTCCAATTAGCATTAAGACAATAGGAATAGCCACGATAACCCCTACGATTCCCACAATTATGAAAATAATCTTTTTATCCGTCATTGCTTTTCTCCTCAAATTATTGAATTGCAAAACCGGTCAGGGTATTTCCCCAAATTGCATCGGTTTGCCATGCTAAACCGTTGAATTGACCATCTAAAGTGCCGGAAATTTTTGCCGGGAAAATCATTCTAACGCCCCCTAAATTAATACCTTTAGCAATTCCGTTATCAACAATATTTCCGTCCTTTCCAACCATAAAATTGATTGTTCGAACCAATTGATTGTTGCGTAAGATCTTGATTTCGTAATTTCCCGGATTTTTATCAATGAAAAAGTTTTGCGAATAATCATTGTGACTTGAACTTTTATTAAATCCGCGAACGTTTGCAAAATTAAACTGCATAATCGAATAGCGGTGATGAGGTTCATCCGCACCGCTGGTCAAGGTTTGTTTGGTAGCGTTTCCACTAACTGAATCTTTGGAAATTTGTTTCCCGTTATAGAAAAGATAGCCTTCCTGTTTTCCGGATTCGAGGTTTCCTTTAAGGCAAACCTGAGTCGAAAGATAGGGAACATTTTCATCGCTTTCGGGATTAAGCCAAACGTATCCAATCGGTAAATGCCAATCATAATCCACCATAAACTCTTTCTTTCCTTTATTTTCCGGAATGTTTTGATCGAGTGTCAGTTGATTAACTTTAAATTTTCCGCTAAACAAAACCTTATCCGTTCCGGCGAGCGCATTTTTCATTTTGATTCGAAAGTTAAAAGTCCCGGTTTCGATTGAGGCCATTTTTTCTTCTTCATCCGAACTGATTGATTCCGGTTTGATTGTTTCCCAAACATCATCTTCCAGACTTGGAGTTTGCATATTCACTTTCATCCAGGGAGTTCCACTGGCGCGATCAAATTCGACATATAACTTACTGCCCGATTCAATCGGTCCTAAAACGTCAAAAATGACATTTGGATACCAACTGTTCGTGTTGTAAACCGGTTCTGCCGCTTTTGGAGTTTTCCAATACCTTAGAAATTTTTGCGGTGTAATATAAATTGTTCTTTTTAATAAAGTTACTTCTCCGGCAAAGGCTGAAGCCGTTAAAAATACAAAGGTTAATAATAAAAGTAATGTCTTTTTCATCTAATTTTCTCCAACTAGTTTTTCCTAAATTTTCTCTTCTTTTCGATAGATACTGTGCCAATTTTGCCTTCCGAACCTAGCACAAATTGCTTTGCTTTTTGAATTTCCGGCGTCCCAAACCGACTTTTCAAAACCGTATTCAGAACATTGAATAAACCAAACCCGCGATTCTTTTTCCATTGATTGCGCCCAGAAATTGGGCAAAATTGCCCTGAATAATTTTTGGACTCCGCTCATAAAAACTTCATTTTTTGTGGCTCAGTTGCTCCTGAAAAGTTGTTTTAGAACTTTTCAATCGGGGGTAAATGAGCAACTGAACCATTTGGGGGAGGAGAAATTGAATTTAAGCTTGTTTAAATAAATCCTTGTTATCCTCTTCCATTTTCTTGGCTTTTGCCCCCAATTCGTCAGCTTCTTTCATCAGGGCGGCAGATTTGGTATTGTTTTCATTAAATTTACTGAACATTTCTTTCGGTTCGGTAATTTCAGCAAAAGCCTGTGCATTACCTTTGTGAATGTTCATTGCATCAGCCCTTTTGGCAAATTCATCTGATTTTATTTTGGCGTATTCTTTATATTTGTCGGTGGTATTCAACCTTGAGGCTTCATCAAATTTTTTCGACACCTCTTTGAGAATAGTTGCTACTTTTTCATAATCATCAGCAATACTTTTTGCTTCACCTTTGGTTCTTGCTTTGTAATCATTTAGTTGTTGAACAGTTTTTAGCGGTTCACTAAAAAGTTTGGTGGCTCTGGCATCTGTTTTTGCCAACAGATCTTTTGCTTCTTCTAGTTTTTTGTTCGCTTCGTCCACCAGTTTATTGGCTTCTGCCTGTTGATTTCCGCCACCGCAAGCAAGTCCGATTCCGATTATTAAAGCTAATGTTATTAATAGGTTAAGTTTGTTTTTCATTTTATCTCCAGTTAGTTATTTATCAAATTTTCAGCAATCCCCTTATTTTTTGAAATGACTTCTAATTTTTCGATACATTTTTTTTCTTTTAACTCAATATATTTTTGGTATTTAGCCGAGGCAGAAAACATTTTGGCTTGTTCCAAATTATTGATTGCCTCTTGAAAATGTTCGGTTGCTTTTTGAAAATGCCAGGCCGCAATTGGGGCTAAATTTGTTTGTCCAAATTCTGAAATTGCGTTTTGGGTTTCAACACCGTAATCTGCCTGACTTTCACCCATTGAAATAGCTTTGCGTGCCACTTCGATAAAGATTTTTGTTTCATAGTCTTTATCTTGACCCTTTGAAAATGGAAAGAATGTATTCAAAAAAATTGCGTTAGTCATTGTCGTCTCCTTTTAATTCGATCTTCTTTTGTCCCGCTAATTTGAGTGGAATTTCAGCCGCCGGAATTTCGACGGCTGAATCATTTGCGGGGGTTAGAACGTGGATTGGGGAATGGCACAACGGACAAACTTCAACATTTTTTTCGAGGTCGTGTTGTTTGTTGCTGAAAAATTCGACCTTTCTGATTGTGATTGTCCGTTTAATTTTCTTCATTTTATTTCCTCTTTAGTTGTGTTTTCGAGAAACTATTTTTTTAACTTGTTCGCTGATTACCTTAATGTCAGCGTTGGTTCCCTTCAACGCCATCTAATTTCTCAAAAAAAGAGGTGAAAATCGTTCTCAAAGGGTGAAAAATTTGGTAAATTAGAGTGAAAGAAAGTGGTGAAAAACGGTGAATTTCGGTGAATCAAACTAAACTGTTTATTCGCAACTATTTATGGAACCCCCAAATCCACGTTATTATAAATTTGGTGAATATAAAATTGATTCGCGCCGTCGTGTTTTATCTAAAAATGACGGTGAAATTCCCATTTCAGGTAAAAACTTTGATCTCCTCTTTGAATTAGTTAAAAATGAAGGTCGGATTCTTACTCACGACGAACTGTTAGATAGCGTTTGGGAAGGAACTTTTGTTGAGCAATCAAATCTAAAAAAAGGTATTTCTTCCATTCGCCAAATTTTGGGCGAAACGCCTGAAAGTTCAAATTACATCAAAACTATCCCCCGTAAGGGTTATTGTTTTGTTGCAGCAGTTCAAGCCCATTCGGACGAACCACCGACAGAGGCAATTCATGTCACCGCAACTGAAATTATCATCGAAGAAGAAATCATTGAAGACCATGAGCCGCAGCAAAATGTCAAAGTTATACCCGCAACAATTCCAAAACCTACTTTTTGGCAAAGTTATAACAAATATATTTTTGGCGGATTGACAGTTCTATTGTTAGGTAGTTTAGCCTTGAGTTTTAATAAAATTTTCGGCAAAAAAGTAAAAAGATTTTCGGCAGAAAATGTCAAAATCACAAAATTAACCAATGACGGTAATTGTTACGACGCTTCGATTTCGGCGGATGGAAACTTTATTTTGTGCGGAACTTTTTCCAGTGAAGGAAATGGATTAGTAACCAGACAAGTTTCTGTTAATAGCCAGGTCCAGATCGTTCCTCCCCAGAAAGACACCTCATTCTGGGCCTATCGGATTACACCTGATGGAAATTCCGTTTTCTTTATTATTCATAATGAAAAGGATGTTTCCCAAAACGGTTTATTTCAGGTTTCTTTTTTGGGTGGAGCCCCGCGAAAGATTTCCGGTAGAGCAAACGGTGCCATAACTTTTTCCCCAGATAGTAAAAAATTAGCTTTTGTGCGGATTGAGGGTGGAGCCAGCAAAGTTGTCACCATGAATCTGGATGGGAGCGATGAGAAAATCTTAACCGAATATGGTCCCGGGTATCGTCTTTGGGGGTTAAATTGGTCACCTGACGGCAAAACGATCTTGTGTAATCCACGGATTCAAACAGATGAAAAATTCAGAAGTTTCGCCGAAGATATTTCTTTGATTGACGGTTCAAAAACAGTCGTCCTCCCCGAACAGGAAAAACTAATAGTCGGAGCAACCTGGATGCCGGATAAAGAAAGTATGTTGTTGGCATTACGCGAATTAAATACCGAAACCCGTCAAATTTGGCAATATTTTCCATCAACAAAAGAGTTTTTACGGGTAACTAATGATAACAATTACTACCGTTTTATCGTCTTAAATCAAGCCGGGACCATCATTTCGACCACCCAGGAAAGCACAGTAAATTCTGCTTATTTAGGTGAGGTCGGCTCAAAAGAAACCAAACAGCTTTCAAATCAAATGGAGAAATTCGGATCGGTAAATTGGGCTACCAACAACCGTCTGGTTTATGACTCGTTTGAAGAAGGTCACGTTTTAATTTCTGTCATTAACACCGATGGAACCAACAAACAAGCCATTACTGATGGAAAAGATGGTATTGATCTTTATCCAAGAGTTTCAACTGACTTAAATTCGGTTGTTTTTTCTTCCTTGCGAACGGGCGCAAGAACACTTTGGCGGGTAAATTTGGATGGTTCCGGGCTAACTCAATTAACTCCAAACAGTGCAGATATTAATTTTGAAGGTAGATTACTTGGAGATAATAAAACTCTGATTTGGCTTTCACAGGATAAAAACGAATTTTATTTGTGGAAACAAACGCCTGACGGCGAAAAAATAAAGGTAGTTCAAACCGGTGTTGGAAATTGGGATATTTCACCTGATGATAAATTGTTGGTTTGTTATTCATTTGATGATGAAACCAGACAAAATCAGATCGAGGTCAGAACTGTGGAAAACAATCAAATTTTGCAAACCTTCAAAGGTAGTTTTGATAAACTTTTGAGGTGGGTTGATGAAAAATCTTTTATTTATTCAACCCGGAAAAGCGGCAAAACCCAAATTTTCAGACAAACTTTGGATAAAGCCCCGCCTACTCTGATTTACGAATATAATGGGCAACATAACGAAACAATTTCGAGTTTTAATTTTGCCCCGGACAGGAAAAAATTTGTCTTTGTAAGAGGAAAATATATGGTTGATGCGGTTACAATAAAAGCCGAAGAAACTAAATGATCTATGGAAAACAATTCCCCCCGTTTTTTTGAGTTCGGGGATTTTAAAATTGATGCGCGTCGTCGGGTTTTGACCCGGGAAAATGAGCAAATTGCCATTTCGGCGAAAAATTTTGATTTGCTTATTTTTTTGATTCAAAACGAAGGTCGAATACTTTCCCACGACGAATTGTTGGATTCGGTCTGGGAAGGAACTTTTGTTGAGCAATCAAATCTGAAAAAAGGAATTTCCGCCATTAGGCATTTGTTAGGCGAAACACCCGAAAGTTCAAATTACATTAAAACAATTCCCCGCAAAGGTTATTGTTTTGTCTCCCCTGTCCGCGCTTTTTCCGAAGAAACTCTTAATCAACAGGTCCAGATCACTACCACAGAAGTTATTGTCGAAGAAGAAATCATTGAAGATAACGAGCTTCATATTTTGACAAAACCTGTTCACCAATTGGTAGAAAAAAACAATGCTCAGAATTCACGTTCTTTGATTCCGATTCTGATTACAATCCCCCTTTTAATAATCGGCGGCGTTGCCATCTGGTATTTTACCCGTCAGACCAAACCCACCCAATTTTCTACCCTTAAGCTCGAAAACCTAAAACCGCAAAAACTAAGCACTAACGGTGATATAAACGAGGCTACGCTCTCAAACGACGGAAAATTTTTTGTCTATGCTTTACAGGAAAATGATAACAGGCAAAGTTTGTGGCTGCGAAGAATTGGGTCGATGAATGCCATCAATTTAGTCCCCCCGACCAAGGTTGATTTTCGTTCAATTACTGTCGCTGCTGACAACGATTCAGTTTATTATGGTGTCACAGTCGAAAATTATCATGACGTTCTTTATCAAGTTCCAATCTTGGGCGGCACTCCGCGAAAAGTTATTGATGATATTTCATCTTCCCCTTGTTTTTCAGCCGATGGAAAAAAAGTCGGTTTTTTGCGTGATATTCCCAATACCGGGCGCAGTTTGCTGATTTTTAACCTCGAAACCGGAAAAGAGGAAGGAATAATTTATAATGTTAAAGGGGATAATCACGGAATCATTGCTCCTCGACTCTCTCCCGACGGAACAAAATTTGTTTTCATTACCAGCGAAAGAACAGCCGACGGCAGAACCTGGATTTTGAATGAAATTCCTTCCAGCGGAGGACAACCGCGACCGATCATTCCTCCCAGAAAAGGAAAAATTTATGATTTTAGATGGTTAAGCGATGGGAGCGGTTTAGTTATGGCCGCGGATTTGAACGATAACCGGCAATCTCAATTATGGAAAGTTAGCCTGCCAAATGGTGAGATTCAAAGATTATCCAATGATCTCTTGGATTATATGAATGTCAATTTAAGTGATGACGGCAAATCGATTTTAACAGTGCAGGAGGAACGGAAGGCGGACCTTTGGAAATCAGATTTTGCTAAACCTGCGGCGGCTGAACAGGTCACTAAAAATATTAATTTGCCGAACCGATTTGATGTTGGTCCTGATGACAAAATTATTGCCGAAGTTTTTGAAAATGCCATTCAAACTCTAACCGTAATCAATCCGGTCGATTACAGTTCGCAACAGTTTTTGATTCAAACTTCGGCTGACCGTTCACCCAGTTTTTCAGCGGACGGGCAATTTGTTTATTATGTTTCGAGAATTAGCGGTTCTGACCAAATTTGGCGTGCCGAAAGCAATGGGAGAAATCCAACAAAACTCACCGATGGTAAAACTTTTGTCATTAATCCAAGATTATCGCCCGATGGTCAAATTATTTATTTTGAACAATATAATGATAGTCAGTGGCAATTAGTAAAAATGCCCAAAGATGGAGGCGAACCGGTTTTGATTACTGATGACACAGTTAATAATTACGATATTTCACCTGATGGAAAACTGATTGCTTATCATTATCTGGATCAACAAACCAAAAAATGGAAGATCAGAGTGAGAAATGTTTCTGATAATTCAATTTATAAAGATCTAGAAATAACCAGTAATTCGTTGATAAAATTCACTCCGGATAGTAAATCAATAATTTACAATCTGTCAGATGCTATCAGGGACGGGGGAAATGTTTGGATTCAATCGCTTGACGGAGGCGCGTCAAAACCTTTAATTGAACTAAAAAACGAAAAGATCTATTGGGCAAATTTCTCAAATGACGGAAAATCTCTTTTTTATACCAAAGGAAAAACCACTGCCAGTGCGGTTCTTTTGAGTTTGGAAACGCCAAAGTAAGAACAATTTTTAAATTGCAGTCCAAAATCATAAAATCCAATCAATCAAAGTTCAAAGTTCAAAGATTATGTCGGAAATAATTTACGAAGTCGAAAATTCAATCGCTACCATCACCTTAAACCGCCCGGAAAAGCGCAATGCCTTAAATGATGGGCTAATAAATTCGCTAAAAGAGGCATTGCACCAAGCTGATTCGAACGAAAGCCTTTGTGCTGTCATCATTAAAGGCGCGGGGAAGGATTTTTGTTCAGGCGCAGACCTTTCTGCTCTGCAAAAGATTGCCGAAAGCGACGTGATGGAAAATTGGGATGATGCACATAACTTAATGGAGCTGTTTGCATTGATTCGCAAAGTAAAAATTCCCGTCATTGCTGCCGTTCACGGACGAGCATTAGCAGGCGGATGCGGATTGGCGACTGCTTGTGATCTGGTATTAGCCTCAAAATCATCAATTTTTGGTTATCCAGAAGTCAAGATCGGTTTTGTTCCGGCAATGGTGATGGCGATTCTGCGGAGAAATGTTTCGGAAAAACGCGCCTTTGAGCTGGTGACGCGAGGATTTGAATTCGATACGACAACTGCTGAAATTTTCGGCTTAATCAACGAAATTTTCGATGATGAAACTTTCGAGGAAAACGTCAAATCTTATGTTTCCGGTTACCAAAAACTTTCCCGTTCGGCAGTCATTCTTTCTAAACGCTTACTTTATCAAATGGATGGAATGAATTTTGAAACGGCACTGCAATCAGGCGTAGATGTCAACGCAATTGCCAGAATGACGGATGATTGTCAGAAAGGAATTGCACGTTTTTTGAAGAAATAAAGTAATTTCCACAGTCATTCGTCTTTATAGATATGGACGCAATGGTTGAAATTGGAATGTCAAAAGAAACAGAAAAAAGCATCACACAAACCGTCAATCAGTTTGGCAAACGATTATTCAGCTTTATTCGGGGAAAAGTTAAAACTCAGGAAGATGCCGAAGATATTTTGCAGGACGTATGGTTTCAATATAGCGGTTTGGACGATGTGGAAGAGATCGAGAATGTCAGCGGTTGGCTCTTTCAAGTTGCTCGAAACAAAGTAATTGATCTTTATCGTAAGAAAAAACCTGAGTTAATAGAGGATTATTCTTACGAAAATGAGGAAGGGGAACTGGATTTTAAAGATATCCTATTGATTGATGACAGTGATAATCCGGAACTCCAAATGTTTAAAGAATTGTTTTGGGAAGAGTTGATGGATGCACTGGAAGAATTGCCGGAAAATCAAAGACAAGTTTATATTTTGAACGAATTTGAAGATTTGACTTTGCAGGAAATTGCCGATAAATATAACGAAAACCTAAAAACCATCATCAGCCGCAAAGGTTATGCTGTCAAACATTTACGCAAAAGGTTAAACTATCTGTATGAAGAGTTAGTTGATTAGTAACGAAATGGATATTCACCGCAACAAAAACCGGAATATGCGCCGCGCCTTTTATATAGCATTTATGCTCTTGATTCCATTAATCAAAAGCTTTCTTGTAATGCTTCTCTGGAACGCAATTTTACCCGATTTATTTCATTTCCCGACCATCAGCTATTGGCAAGCATTAGGTTTATTTATTCTCTGCAAAATCCTTTTCGGTAATTCTCTTTTTGGTAAATTTGCCTTCCGAAATAAACAATTTCGCAAACCTGACTTTCGTGAAAAATTTATCAATATGTCTGATGAAGAAAAAGAAAGACTACGCGAAAAGTGGCAAGAACGCTGTCAGAAATAAACTAACCAGATTAAAGACGATTATTTGCCAGCAAATTGGCGCGGATCTCCACGAATTATTTTAATAAGTTCTCCAATTATCCAACATAGATTTTTAAAACTTTTCTTCGCGTCCATTCGCGTTTATTCGCGGGCATAAAATAATTGTTCTAATCAATTAAAGTAAAACATTTTTCCAACCGTCTTCTTAAGTAGAACGACAAAATTATGTCGTTATAAAAATTCTTAGTAATTAGAAAAGGAGATAATTTTATGTTTAATCATTGCCATCCGAGAGGTCGCAGAATTAGATTTGAAACACCATTTGGAAAATTCGGCTTTACCGCCCCGCCTTTTGGCGGAGGATTTCGCAGACCAAAATACAACGTTCCTCTAAATGTTGTCGAAAACGAAAATGAATACGAAGTAAAGATCTATGCTACTAACTTTAGCAAAGAAGAAATCACTGTCAGCGTTGTTGATGATATGTTGTATGTCAGCGGTAAAAAAGAAATTGATGAAGAAAACGCCCCAAACTTTGTTTTGCAGGAATTCCCCATCAAAAACTTTGAAAGAATTCTGGCTTTGAACGGAAAAGTTGATACAGAAAACATTTCGGCTCGAAGCGAAAACGAAGTATTGATCGTGACTTTGCCAAAATCAAAAGAATCACTCAATAAAGGTGTAACTATCGAAGTTAAATAAACTTCAAAAATAACTCGAAACAAATCAAAGCAAAGGAAAAAGGTCAATCTATTCACAAGGTTGACCTTTTTTATATTTGAGTTTTTTGAATAAAAATCGTATTCCCATTAAAATAAATCAAATGGAAAAAATCGTATTTCTTGACCGAAAAACAGTCAATGCAACTTTTAGAACTCCATCTTTTCTACACCAATGGATTGATCATCCGATGACCCCCAAATACCAAGTTGTTGAACGTCTGGCCGATGCCACGATTGCGATAACTAATAAAGTGCAAATCAGGAAAGAGGAAATCGATCAGTTACCGCATTTGCGAATGGTTGCAGTTGCTGCCACCGGAACTGATTGCATTGATGTAAAATACTGTGCTGAAAAAGGAATTGTTGTTTCAAATGTGCGCAATTATGCTCCATTCTCTGTCCCCGAACATGTATTCACACTTTTGTTGGCTTTACGCCGAAATTTAATTTCCTACAACCAATTTACAAAATCAGGCGAATGGCAAAAGTCGGACATATTTTGCTCACTCGATTATCCCAATCACGATTTGCATAACTCAACCCTGGGAATTATAGGTCATGGCGTTCTCGGTAAAGCCGTCGAAAAACTTGCACTGGCTTTCGGAATGAAAGTTTTAATTGCAGAACATAAAGGAATTAAATCAGCTCGAAAAGGTCGGGTAACATTTGAACAAGCTATTTATTTAAGCGATGTAATTTCGCTGCATTGTCCTTTGACGAATGAAACACGCGGGTTGTTAGGAGAAAAAGAATTTAAGCAAATGAAGCGAACTTCCCTTTTAATCAACTGCGGACGAGGGGGATTAGTTGATGAAACTGCTCTGGTTAGTGCCTTACAAAGTGGTGAAATTGCCGGAGCAGGGATAGATGTTTTAAGCACCGAACCGCCAACCTCAGGAAACCCGTTATTGGATACGAATTTGCCAAATTTAATTATTACTCCCCATATTGCCTGGGCAAGTGTTGAAGCAATGCAAGTTCTTGCAGATCAATTGATTAACAATTTGGAAACATTTATCAATGGCTCACCCCAAAATGTGGTTAATTAAACAGCTTTTGCCAATAAAATTCGCACATCCCGAACATTAGTTCCGGTCGCACCCGTTTCGATAACATCGCCTAAGGCTTGAAAAAAATTATAAGAATCACTATTTTCTAAAAATCTATTTGGATTCAAACCTAAATTTTTTGCCCTTTTTAAACTCGTTTGATCTGCAATTGCTCCGGCAACAGGTGAATTTCCATCAATTCCATCCGTCCCGCCGCTTAAAATGGCAAAATCAAATTTCTCAACAGTTTGTTTTTCAATTTCAAGCAAACATCTAAGCGTTGTTTCTAAATTACGTCCCCCAACACCATTCCCTCGCACCGGACAAACAAATTCTCCGCCTGAAATGATGGCCACATCCTTTCCGCTGTTTTTTTCTTTTAAACTCAATAATCTTTTGATTAATTCCCGACAACCTTCTGCAATTTCTGTTTCAACCAGATCATCAACAATTTCTGTGATAAAACCCAACTTTTTAGCAGATTCCTCCAAGGACTCAACGGCATTTGAATTATCAAGCAAGGAATAAATTGAATGTTTTATATAATCCTCACTTGTCTGAAAATTATGGGTTTCAACTTCATCAAAAAAGTTAAAGATTGTCTTTGGAAGCAAATCCTTAATTTGATATTTTTCTACTATTTCAATTGCCTTCCACCTTGAATTATCTGAATTGAAAAGTTGAATGGTTGGTCCTGATGCCACGCTCGCTAAATCTCCCTTATTTGTATCAGAAATTATTAACGAAACTTGTCGGGCAAACGGTGCAATTCGGCTCAGACCGCCGCCTTTTATTTTTGAAATTATCCGACGTAATTTATTGATTTCATTGATAGAAGCTCCACAATTAACCAAAATTTGATTTGTTTTTTGTAAATCTTTGAGCGATATACTTTCATCTTTTGGCAATTCCAACATCGCGGAACCTCCTCCCGAAATCAGGTAAATAACTAATGCGTTGGGATGATTTGCCTTTTTCAATAATTCGATTGAAGCCTGTGCGGCGGCTAAACTTTCCTGATTAGGAATGGGATGTCCCCCGGCAAATACTTGCCATTTGGCAGGTAATTTATTTTCACTTTTCGGTGCAGAGGCGATTCCGGCGGTTATTTTTTCTGATAATAATTGGTTCAATCCAAAAGCCATTGACATTGCCGCTTTACCCAATGCAATCGCATAAATTTCGGGAAAATCTGAAAGCTCAAAGGATTCGTTGCAAATGTAAAGTGTGGATTTTTCGATTCTAACAGAATTGTAAACCGCGATTTCTGCATCAATCGTTTGAAAAACTCCTTTGAACAAATGGAGCGCAATTTCTCGGAGATTTACTTTATTTTGGGAATTTATCATTTTAATCAGACCCAATTTATTTATGGAATAATTTCATCAATCAAACCGATTTGTAAAGCTTCTTCTGCTCCAACTTGTTTAGCGGTCAAAAACATTTCCAGAGCTTTTGCCTCACCTATCAATCTAGGCAAACGTTGTGTTCCACCCCAACCCGTCATTATTCCCAAATTTGCGCCGGGGTGACAAAAAATTGCGTTTGGGGTGGCAATTCTTTTCTTACAACTTAAAGCCAAATCCAAAGCGCCTCCAAAACAAAAGCCATTTACTAAAGCAACAGTCTCTTGTGGTAATTCAGAAATTTTAAGCATCAGATTTTGTCCGCGCAGTGCATATTCGCGAGCAGTGTCCACAGTCACTTTTGCTATTTCATTGAGATTTGCACCCGAGGCAAAAATATTGTCCACACCTGTAAAAATAACTCGGTCAATATTTTCAGGAATTGTATTGAGTATTTTGTTCAATCCTTCCAAAACTTTTATTGAAAGCGGATTCCGCTCTTTTGGGTTGGTAAAACGAATAATTAATAACTTTTCTGCTGTTTCCACCGAAATAAACGACAAAATTTCATCTTTCATACGTCTTATTATTGATTCCAAATGCGTTTTAGTTTATACCATTTCTGCGAACTATGAAAAAAGACGATATTCCGACACGAACTCAGGTCTTAGTTTTTAAAAGTAAGGCTTCTCTGCTCCAAATCAAACGTGGTATTGAGAATCTTTTTGATAAAAATTTGAGACGTTTTTCCATCAACGACAAGTTAAAATCAAAACCTTCTTTGGCTGAATCGATTACGCCTTTATGGACGGAAAAAGAACCTGAGGAACAATTTTTACAAGCCGGAAAAATTCAAAATTTGCGACAGGCGATCCGTCATTTGAATGGTTTGCATATCCATGCAAATGAAGTATTTAGCTTTTGGAAACACGTCGGCAAAACCACTCGCCGAAAAGGTTACGAAGCCGGTCGGGAATTACGCGAAGGCTGTATTATCCCCAATATTGGCGGCGGACTCTGCCAATTATCAAATGCGCTTTACGATGCCGCATTGAGGGCTAATTTTGAAATCGTTGAGCGTCACGCCCATACACAAGTTGTGCGGGGTTCGTTAGCCGAGCAAAATCGTGACGCAACTGTTTTTTGGAATTATGTAGATTTGCGATTCAAATCCCAAACCGATTTTTATTTGGATATTTCGATGGATGCGGAAAATTTAACCGTCCGTTTTCGTGGTGAAAAGCAAAAAATCAAACCTCTCGTTTCCATTTCCAGAAATAAACAATTCAAACCTGCAGAAATCGGAAGCTGTGCAACTTGCGGCGTAAGTGATTGTCATTTAATGGTTAAACCGTCAGATGAAATACTGAATTTCGGACGAACTGCTTTTTTAGTTGACGAATTTATGCCCGAATTTGATGAATATATCCAACAGAATCGAACTGCAAAAGATAGTTTGTTTATTCCCATTGACGGAAATTTATTCAAAAAAGCCAATTATGCCTGGACTTTGAAAGGGTTCAACAAAATCAATCAAAGTTTATTAGTTACTGCCATGCGTTCTTATAAATCGCGCAAATTAGCAACTCAAGGGGCGGCAAGGCAAAATAACCTTTTGGGAATGTATGAGGTTTTAGCCTTAACCTATGCCAAACAATTGAAGTATGATGCTTTACATCTGGTTATTCAACAAAATCTTTTACCTTTTCTCTGGAATAATGGCGATTTAGGTGGCAGAACTTACGATGTTTTAATGACCGCTTTGCCGATGCGAAAACTACAGGAACGGTTGGATTACGCCCGAAAATTACATCCTGAAAGCACCACTTTAGGAGATTTTCGCGCCGACGAATGGCTGGTCGAAGCAGAAACAAAAGCATTGCATCACGCCCGAAAAATAATTACTCCGCATTCGGAAATTTCTTCCCTTTTTCCTGAAAAAAGTATTTTATTGGATTGGAAATTTCCAAAGTTCGAAAATAAAAAATCAAAAGTCAAAGGTCAAAAGCCAACAATTCTCTTTCCTGCTTCAACTGTTGGGCGTAAAGGGGTTTACGCTTTGCGAGAAGCAATTCGTGGATTAAATGTTAAACTTTTGCTCTTGGGCTCAATAATTGAAAGTGAAGATTTTTGGCAGGATTTTGAAGTTGAACGAACGAATTTGGACGAGGCTTTAAACAAAGCTGACCTAGTGATTTTACCGGCTTTTGTAGAACATAAACCCCGTCCATTATTGAAAGCCGTTGCTCAGGGAATTCCAGTCATAGCTTCTAAAGCCTGCGGCGTGGACAAAGTTGAAGGAGTTAAAAGCATTGACTTTGACCCAATCGCTTTACGAAACGAAATTATAAACCATCTAAAAATTAATGAAAGAGTATCAGCGAAATACGAAGTCGTGTAATTTCAGCGATTTACATACGGAAACAATTGCATCATTTAAGAAATATTTTGAAAAGAATGATTTAGGTAATGTTGAAACCGAAATCATTCTTTGCTGTGAAACAACTTCAACCAAAATCAAACCAGGTTTATTTGGCAAATTGTTTGGCGGAGGTAATTTTGCCCAAAATACGATAATCTTTTTTACTCCAAACAGACTTTTTTGGGGATCTACTGACCAAAAGGATCACATCACGATTTTATCTGCCAAACTTAAGGAGATTGAAATCAAAGACTTTAATTCAAATCTGATTGAAGATAATGGTTTAGAAATTTTTGGGTTTCTTAATGATTCGCCTAAACGGGTTCAAGCGTTCATCGGTTTTGGGGAAGAACCTTTTGCCGATGAATTCAGAAAAAGGTTGAAAGAAACTGCATTAAATTAGCCTTCCATTGCAAATTTCGCTTGTTAAGTTATAGTAGAAATTATGTTAAGAATAAATAAAGCTCATCCGTGGCACGGAATCAGAATTGGAGACAACACTCCCCAAGAAGTAACCGTTTTTATTGAAATTGTGCCCAGTGATACGGTTAAATACGAAGTTGACAAGGAAACAGGTTATCTGAAAATTGACCGTCCGCAGCAATATTCAAATGTAGTTCCGGCAAACTACGGCTTTATTCCTCAAACTTATTGTGCCGAAGGAGTTGCGACCATTGCCCGCGAAAAATCCGGCAAGGATATTAAGGAGGGCGATGGTGATCCGCTCGATATTTTAGTGCTTTCGGAACATCACATACCCCGTGGTGACATTATTTTGAAAGCCAGACCCATCGGTGGATTTTGTTTAATTGATGGCGGTGAGGCTGATGATAAAATTATTGCAGTTTTAACCGGCGACAAAGTTTACAGTGAATATCAAGATATAACCGAATTGCCAAAAGGAATTTTAGACCGATTTGAGCATTATTTTTTAACTTACAAAAGTCTCCCCGACCAACCGAATAAATGTGAAATCGCTTACAACTATGGAAAAGAAGACGCTTACCGGGTTATTGAACAATCAATCAAGGATTACCACAATTTATTGGCTAAATTGAAGTAATAAAATAAGTTCTGCCCGATTGTGGTTGGACAGAACTTATTGAAA